>SXHP01000148.1 GCA_005773165.1 Sphingomonadales bacterium
AATTCCCGCTGCGACGCTGGACCAAGCGGTCGCGCGGGTGCTGGCGATGAAGATCGAGGGCGGGCTGTTCGACGCGGCCGAGGTCGATCCCGTCGCGGCCGACCGCGCGACCGCGACTCGCGCAGACATCGCGCTGGCGCGTCGCGCGGCGGCGCGTGCGATGGTGCTGCTGAAGAATGACGGCGTCCTGCCGCTCGATCCGGCGCGCACGGAGCGGCTGCTGGTCGTCGGCACCCACGCGCGCGACACGCCGATCGGCGGCTACAGCGACGTGCCGCGGCGCGTGGTCAGCGTGCTTGACGGCCTGCGCGCGGCGGCGGACGGCCGGTTTTCGGTCGACTATGCGGAAGGCGTGCGGCTGACCCGCGAGCGCATCTGGGAGCAGGATGCGGTCAATCCGGTCCCGCCGGAGGAGAACGCCCCGCTGATCGCCGAAGCGGTCGAAGCCGCGGCGCGCGCCGACATCGTCGTCGTGGTGCTCGGCGAGAACGAGCAGCTCAGCCGCGAGGCCTGGGCCGAATCGCATCTGGGCGACCGCGACGACCTGACGCTGTTCGGCCAGCAGGAGGAGCTCGCCAGGGCGCTGTTCGCCACGGGCAAGCCTTTGGTCGTGCTGCTGCTCAACGGTCGGCCGCTCGCGGTCAACCTGCTCGCCGAGCGCGCCTCGGCGCTGATCGAGGGCTGGTATCTGGGGCAGGAGACGGGGCACGCGGTCGCCGACGTGCTGCTCGGCCGGGTGTCGCCGGGGGGCAAGCTGCCGGTGACGATTCCGCGCAGCGTCGGGCAGTTGCCGGTGTTCTACAACCGCAAGCCCAGCGCGCGCCGCGGCTATCTGTTCGGCGAAACCAAACCGCTGTTTCCGTTCGGCTTCGGGCTCAGCTACACCCGCTTCAGCCTGTCCCCGCCGCGGCTGTCGCGACCGCGGATCGGCGCGCACGACGCCGTGCAGGTCGAGGTCGATGTCCGCAACATCGGCGCGCGCGCCGGGGATGAGGTCGTGCAGCTCTACATCCGCGACGACGTGTCGTCGGTCACCCGGCCGCTGCTGGAGCTGAAGGCGTTCAAGCGCGTCACGCTGCAGCCCGGCGAGGCGCGCACCGTGCGCTTCGACATCGGCCCTCGCG
Organism: Sphingomonadales bacterium; assembly: GCA_005773165.1. Classification (GTDB taxonomy): domain Bacteria; phylum Pseudomonadota; class Alphaproteobacteria; order Sphingomonadales; family Sphingomonadaceae; genus Sphingomonas. The sequence goes on from SXHP01000148.1 coordinate 1,125, forward strand.
ATTTGCAGATGTGGGACGCGGCGATGAAGCGCGTGGTGGAGCCGGGCAGCTTCACGATCTCGACCGGCTCCAGTTCAGTGGAATTGCAATCGACGTCGCTGACGGTGGCTTGAACAAAAAAAGGGCGGGCGCCGGAACGCCCGCCCCAGAGGGGACCTTTGGAAACCTAGAACGATCCGCGGATGCCGACGGTGATCACGCGGCCGTTCTGCGTCGCGCCTTCGATCCGCGACTGTTCGTCGCCGAACCGGCCCTGGACGTCGCGGAAGAACTGGAACGTCTCGGTCTTGGTGATGTTGATCACGTCGACCCGCAGCTCCAGCCACTTGGCGAACTTGTACGATGCGGTGGCGTCCAGATAGCCGCGCGGATTGGCGTAGCGCTGCAGACCGATGACCTGGGTGTTGGTGTCGTTGACGCTCGCGACTTCGCTCTTGTGGTTCCAGGACAGCCGGATCGAGGCGGGACCCTTCTCGTAATAGCCGGTCAGCTGATACGTGGTCCGGGGCACCTCATCGAGCGCGATCGAACCCAAGTTGACCGCGGGCTGGGCCGGGAAGCCGGGAGCCGGCGTCGTGATCGCCGTGAACGCGGGCAGGATGTACTCGCGCACCTGACCCTGGGTCTTCACGCGGGTGAAGCTCGCCAGCGCGCCGAACCCGTCGAAGGGCGCGGGCAGGAAGCTGAACTGCTGCTGATAGGCGATTTCGAGCCCTTGCAGCGAGTATTTCTCCAGGTTCACCGGGGTGCGCAGCTCGACCAGCGTTTCCGGATTTGCGGCCAGTTCGATCTGCAAGTTCTGCGTGAATATCGAGCTGGGGATGCCCAGCGAGCTGAACGGCACCTGCTGGGTCAGCCTGAGCGCGCGACCGGTGATCGTCTTCTTGTACCCCGCCAGGCTCAGAACGCCGCCCTTCGCGAAATACCATTCCACCGATCCGTCCAGGCTTCGGGAGAATTCGGGCTGCAGCTCGGGATTGCCTGCGTTGAGGAACAGGTTGCCCGCTCCGCCCGCGGGCAGCGAGATGCTGGCCGCAAGATCCTGGATCGCGGCGCGGGTGAAGGTCTTGCCCGCCGCCGCGCGCACCACCACCCGGTCGAACACGTCATACGCCATCGTCACCGAGGGCAGGAACTTGCGGTACTTGCCCGACCGGCTGTTCGGAACGAACGTCCCGTTCACCAGCACGTTGTTGTCGATGTCGGTTTCGGTCTCCACCAGGCGGCCGCCCGCGTTGATCCGCATCCGCCGTCCAAACAGGTCGCCGGAAAAGTCGGACTGCAGGAACGCCGCCTTGATCGTCTCGGTCGCCTGATAGGTGCTGCCGAGGTTCGCAGGCGCGGCGCGGTTGACCGCGACCGCGTTGAGCGTGTCGTAGGCGAACGTCCGGTCGAACGCGAGGAAGTTCTGGGGCAGCGTCGTGGGAGCGCCGGGCACGAATTCGCGCGTGTCGAACGGCTGCAGGAAGCCGGTGATGAACGCGTTGCGCTGCGCCAGCGTCGTCGTCGGGGCGCCGTAGAGTCCGACGCCGGGAATGGTCAGGCCGTTGTACAGGTTGTTCGTCGCCAGCGTCAGGAGCGACTTCTTGTTGCGGTTATAGGTGACGCCGCCCTTCAGGTGGGCGACCACGCCGCCGAACTCGTAATCCCAGTCGAGAACGACACGGCCGGACCGCAACCGGTCGTCCTCCTCACGATAGCCGCCGCCGTAAACCGGCCCTGCGTTCGTGAAGTAATTGGCGCGGTCCAGCAGATCGCTCTTGGTGCTGATCGTCGGGAACACCGGGTTGGTGGTGTCGAAGGTCAGTTCCTGGCGGAGCTGGCGCGCGTCGCCCGACAGACCGATGTTGTTGCGGAACGCGCGGCTGTCGCTGACCGCCGCCTGCGCCGAGATGCGCAGGCTGGGCGTGATCTTGTAAGCGCCGTTCAGGGCCAGATACTTGTACTTGGTCTCCGACTGATCGAAGAACGTGTTGTAGAAGAACTGGACGTTGCTGAGCGTGCCCTGCAGATTGTTGTTGGCGTCGATCCGCACGTTCGTCGGGATCAGCGCAAGCGCCCCGACCGAATCGCGGATGGGCCAGCGGATGTCGCTCGTCTGGTTGTCGTCGTTGACGACCGAGTACAGGCCGTCGAGGCTGATGTCGAAGCTGTCGTTCTTGAACTGGAGCGAGGCGGCCGCGCCCAGGCGCTCGCGCTCGTTCCGGCCCGCGTTGACGATGAAGAAGCGCGGCAGGATCGCGTCGAGCACCTGCTGCTGGGTCGCGCCGTTCAGGTTGATGCCAGGGGCGGTGAAGTTGTAATTGTAGTTGTTGCCGATCAGCGAGCCGGGCAGCGGGGTCCGGCGCTGCGCGGCCACGATCTGCGCCGCGGTCGCTGTCGCGCTCGAATAGCTGCCGGTCGACTGGAAGCCCGCGCGGCCGTTGGTGGTGCGCGCCCCCGCGACCGCGATCAGCGCGCCGAAATTGCCCGCGGTCTGGCTGATCAGGAAGTCGCCGCGCGGGTTATAGTCGCCGGAGATGTCGTTGTAGTTGCCCGCCAGCGCGTAGCGGATCTTGCGCCCGCCCTTGCCGTCGAACGGGCGGGGGGTGTTCAGATCGACCACGCCCGCGATGCCGCCCTCGGTCAGCTCGGCCAGCGGCGCCTTGTAGACGTCGGCGCGGCCGAACAGCTCGGACGGGAACACGTCATAGTTGAAGGTCCGCGACGCATTGCCGACGCCGCCGCCCGACGTGGTGAACACGGGCGATCCGTTGAAGGTGGTGATGGTGAAGGTCGACGGCAGGCCGCGCAGCTGGATCGTCGATCCCTCGTTGCTGTTGCCGTCGCGGATCAGCTCGACGCCCGGAATCCGCTGCAGCGATTCGGCGATGTTGTTCTCGGGGAACTTGCCGATGTCCTCCGCGACGATCGAATCGCGGATGGTGATCGCTTCGCGCTTTAGGTCGAGTCCGGCCTGAAGGCTGGTGCGGAAGCCGGTGACGACGATGTCCGCGGCTTCGCCGACGGGGGTTTCGCCGTCCTGCGTCCCGTCGGTCGCGGGGTCGGGCATGCCGAGTCCGCCGTCGGGAGGGGTCGGCTGCGAACCCGAGTCGACGGGATCGGACTGGGACACGGAGCCGGACGGGCTGGGGTTCGTCGGGGCGGTCGACGGGCCCGCGACCGGCGGGGCCGGTCGGGTCTGCGCCGGCGCCTGCGCCTGAAGAAGGCCCGGCATCAGCGCCGCGGTTGCGGCTGCGCACAGCCAGACAGGTTTCATCGTCGACGCCACTGCTATTCCCCTCCCAGTGTTTGTTCTACGTAGTCTTACTAATATCGTATAATTTGACAAGAATCAACAAACTGATCACTGATTTTTGCGAGGTCCGTCGCTGCAGGTGCGCTCCCGAGGAGAGCGATGTCGAGCACGGCGCGTCATGCCCCGAGCTTCGCCAGGCGTTCGGCGCGCGTCGCCACGGGCGACTCACGACTCGCCATTCGACACCACGCAGTTGGTGACCGTCTTTCTTAGCGGACCCGTCCGGCCGCTCCAGGCCAAGCACGGCGGGGCTCGCCGCGTGTCGATCGCCGCACAAGCGCTGATGGCAAGATCAACTGGGATCATCATTTCACTACAATACCGTCAAAGAGCAATTTGCGAACCATCATTTTGATGTTATCTGATCCAAATGACGATACCGCCCCCGTCTGCCGAGCTCCCGATCAACCTGCCTTATGCGTTCGCGCTGGGCGCGGCCGCGGCGTGCGGCGGGCTGATGTTCGGGTTCGACATCGCGATCATCGCGGGCGCAGGACCCTTTCTGGTCGATCGGTTCGCGCTGAGCCCGCTTCAGATGGGCCTCGCCTTCAGCATCCTCCTGTTCGGCTGCGCGCTGGGCGCGCTCGGGGCGGGGCCGCTCAGCGATCGGTTCGGCCGCCGCCGGGTGATGCTGGCGGTCGCGGTCATCTTCGCGGTGACCAGCGTCTGGACCGGTCTTGCGCCCGATTACGACTCGCTGCTGCTCGCCCGCTTCGTAGGGGGCTTGGGCGTCGGCGCGGTCTCGGTCGCCGCGCCCACCTATGTGTCCGAGATTTCGCCGCCGTCGATCCGCGGGCGGATGGGCGCGCTCTACCAATTGTCGATCGTCGTCGGCATCTTCGCGTCCTACCTGATCAACTATGCGCTGAAGGACATCGGCCCCGACGCATGGCGCTGGATGTTCGCGAGCGGCGCCGCGCCGTCGGTCGCCTTTTTCCTGCTCGTGCTCTGGGCGGCGGAAACGCCCGCCTATCTGGTCAAACAGGGCCGCGAGGACGAGGCGCGCCGCGTCCTCGAGCGACTCGGCGGCGAGCGAGCGGACGCGGCGTTGACGCGCATCCGGGCGAGCGTCGCCGGAGCCGGGCCGGGCCTGAAGGTGCTGCTGGAGCCCAGGCTGCGCAAGCCGCTCCTCATCACGATCGTGCTGGCGGTGCTTGTTCACGCCAGCGGCATCAACACGGTGATCGACTATGCGCCGCTGATCCTGCGCTCCGCAGGCTTCACGCTCGACGCGGCGCTGTTCTCGACTTTGGTGCTCGGCGGCGCGAACCTCCTGTTCACGCTGGTGTCGTTCTGGACGATCGACCGGTTCGGCCGCAAGCCGCTCTACCTGGTCGGATCGCTCGGCATGGCGGCGGCGCTGGCGGGGATGATGATCGCGGTCGCGACCGGGCAGTTCCAGGGCGTGCTCGTGCTCGCGCTGATCGTCGCCTACCTCTTCTTCTTCGCGTCGTGCATCGGCCCGGTGTTCTGGACGCTGACGCCCGAGCTGTTTCCCAACGCGGCGCGCGGCGTCGCGATGAGCGTGCCCGTGCTGACCCAGTGGATCGCCAACGCGCTCGTCGTGCTCGTCTTCCCGTCCGCCTTCGCCGAGATCGGCCGCATCGGCACCTTCGCGCTGCTGGCGAGCGCGTGCGTGCTCCAGGCGGTCTTCGTCCAGTTGTTCGCGCCGGAAACCCGCAACCGCTCGCTCGAGGAGATCGAGGGATTGTGGTCGGCCGACGAGGCGCTCGCGCGTGGGCGCGACCCCATCCTGCAGGAGTGATCCGATGCTTCGACCCACCATCGACGACGCCCGCCTCTCGGCCTTCGAACGCGACGGCTATGTCGTCCTCAAAAACTTCTTCTCGGGCGACGAGATCGCGGCGCTGGCCGACTGCGCCACGCGCGACCGGCGGCTCGACCAGAACGCCTTCGGCCGTTCGGACGGGGAGGGCGGCACGATCCGTCTGTCGGTGTGGAACCACCCGACCGACACGATCTACGGCGCGATCGCGCGCAGCGAGAGCCTGGTCGGCTGCGCGGAGGCGCTGCTCGGCGGCGAGGTCTACCATTACCACAGCAAGATGATCATGAAGGACGCGCGCGTCGGCGGCGCCTGGGCCTGGCATCAGGACTATGGCTATTGGTACCAGAACGGCGTGCTGTTCCCCGAACTGGTGAGCGCCTTCATCGCGGTCGATCCCTGCACTCGCGAGAACGGCTGCGTGCAGGTCCTGCGAGGGTCGCACCGCCTCGGCCGCGTCGACCACATCCTGACCGGCGACCAAGCGGGGGCGGATCCCGACCGGGTCGAGGAGATCATGCAGCGGCTGGAGCTCGTCTACGTCGAAATGGACCCGGGCGACGTGCTGCTGTTCCACGCCAACACGCTGCACCGGTCCGACCAGAACCGGTCCGAGCATCCGCGCTGGTCGATGATCTGCTGCTACAATGCGGCTCGGAACGATCCGTACAAGGACTCGCACCACCCGCGCTACACGCCCTTGGTCAAGGCCCCCGATGCGCTGATCATGGAGAAGGCCGCGCAGGGGTTCGACGGCGGCGACGACGACGCGAGCGCGTGGCTGGCGGCGGAACAGGACAGCAGCGCCAGCGTCCTCGCGCGCCCCGCCGCAACCGCCTGACCTGTGACCGCCGCCGCTGCAGCCAGGCTCGAGATCGGGCTCAACGGCTGGACCGTCCGCGACCTGCCGGACTGGTCGACGGGTCCGTCGGGCAGCCCGCGCGAGCGGCTGGAGCGGTTAGCGGCGGCGCGTTATCGCCACCTTCAGCTCGAAGACCATGATCCGCTGCTGCCCACCGCGCGGACGATGGCGTTCGAGCTGGCGGGAGCGGCGCGGGCGGACACGCCGGCGGCGGTCCGCGCGCTCGCCCAGAGGCATGCCGATGCAGGCTTCGTCCTGACGACGCTGCACCTCGGCACCGGCTTCGAGTCGAAAGACGAGGCGCGGCGGCTGGTCGAGGCGGTGGTCGATACGTCGTCCCGCCTCGGCTATCCGCTGCTCGTCGAAACGCATCGCGCGACGCTGACGCAAGACCCGTTCCGCACGATCGAGCTGGTGGAGACCTTCCCCGAGCTCCAGATCAACGCCGATTTGTCGCACTGGTACACCGGAGTCGAATTCGTCTACGGCGACATGGACGCGAAACTCGACGCGCTGGAGCCGGTGTTCCGCCGCGTCCGCTACGTCCATGGCCGCATCGGCGACAGCGGCGCGATTCAGGTCCCGGTCGACCCGGCCCGTCCGCGGCCGTGCCACCGCCATTTCTCGGCGATGTGGGAGCGCTGCTTTCGCGGCTTCCTCGCTGCCGCGCCCGACGATGCCCGCATCATCTTCTGCCCCGAGCTGCTGCCGAATGCGGTCACGATCGACGGCGAAGCGATCGAGCTCAACTACGCGCGTCTGGTCCGGGACGCGACGGGCGAGCACCGCGAAGAATGCGACCGCTGGGCGCAGGCGGGGGTGCTCAGCGGCATGGCGATGGTCGCGTTCGCGGCTGCGTCCGCCTCTCGGGAACCCGCCAATTGAACGCGCGCGCCCATTGCGTCATGGCGGCGATCGTCCAGACGGCGGGGCGTCGTGCCGGGAGGCGATGTGAAGGTCACGGTGCACAAGCTTGCGGAGGTCACGGGCATGTCGCCCGCGACGATCGACCGCGTGCTGAACGATCGGCCTGGCGTGCGCGCCCGAACGCGGGAGCGCGTTCTCGCCGCCGCGCGCAACCTTGGCTACCGACCCGATGCCGCGGAGAATTCGGCGCTGACGCCGGGCTTCGACGTTCTGCTTCCGCCCGCAGACAACGTCTTCATGGTGCGGCTTCGCGACGCGATCGTCGCGCGCGCCAATGCGGTCGGGGTGAACGTGCGGGTCGCGCACCTGGAGCTGTCGGCGCAGGCCTATGCCGAGGCGCTCCGGCGCGAAACCACCTCGGAGGGGGTCGCGCTGATCGCGCCCGATCACCCGGAGGTGCGAGAGGCGTTGCGCGCGCTCTCGCAACGGGGTGTTCCCGTCTTCACGATGATCAGCGATCTGCCGGGCCTGCCGCGCACCGGCTATATCGGCACCGACAATCACGCGGCGGGGCGGTTGGTGGGTCAGCTCGTGTCGCGGTTCCTTGGCCCCGATCCGGGTCCGGCGGCGCTGTTCGTGGGGACGACGCGCTATCGCGGCCACAGCGACCGCGTGGCGGGCTTCACCGCGGCGATGGGCGAGCGCGCGCCGCACGTCGAAATACTGCCGACCCGCGAAACGCTCGACCGCGACGAGGGCTGCATCGCCGCGCTCGATGCGGCGCTGGCCCGGGCGCCGAACCTGTCGGCGATCTACAATACCGGTTCAGGCAGCGCGACGCTGGCGGAGGCGCTGGAACAGCGCGGTCTCGCCGCCCAGGTGATCCTGATCGGCCACGAACTGACCGAGGGGACCCGCCGCGCGCTGATCTCGGGCGCGCTCGATGCGGTGATCGACCAGAACGCCGAGCGGCAGGCGTTGCTGGCGGTCGAGGCGCTGGTCGCCGCGCGCGAGGGGCGTACGCCCGATCTGCCGCCGGCGCTGCCGCCCGTCCTGATCCTGCGCGAGAACCTGCCCGCGTAACCCCTCACCCTGTTCTGACCGGGAGATGACGATGCTTCACCAGACGAGGCGCGACATCCTGCGCGCCGCGACCGCCGCGGCCGCATCGCCGTGGCTGGCGCCGGTCACCGCGGCGGCGGCCGAAACCCGGTATCGGTCGACGCGGATCGGCCGCTGGACGCGGACCCGCCGCGGTCTTCCCGCGTACAGCTACGACGGGCCCTTGCCCGCGCTCGCGCGCGACCGCACCGGCGCGGACGCGCAGCAGCCGCCCGATCCCGCCTTCATCCTCGGCAACTACCGGGTGACCGCCTTCGCGCATGTCAGCGGCGTTCTCCAGATCCTGACCGGCGAGCGCGTCTGGGCGCGGGTCAACGCGGCGGCCGATCGGCTCAACTATGCGGACAACCACGCACGGCTGACCGTGCTCGACGGCGACACGCCGGGCGCGGTTCACGAGCTTGTCGGCGTGCAGTCGATCGCGGCGGACCCCGTCCGCACCCGGCGGCGCTTCGGCCCGGGTTTCGCGCGCTGGGACTATGCGCTCGCGCCTGGGCTGGCGTGTCGACGGGTCGTGTCGGTCAAGCCGTCGTTGACGACTCACGAGGGCGATCCCGCGCTCGTCATCACCGTGACGCTCACCAACCGCAGCGCGCGCGCGCTGCGCGTACGGCACGAGGAGAGCTTCGCCTCCCGCTACGTCCCCTGCAACCTGCAGCGCGTGAAGCCAGAGGCGCGGGTCGCCCGCTACGATTCGCAGGTGATGCATGACGCGGCGCGCGGGATCGCACTGTCGCGCACACGCTACACGCCGAACGCCTTCACGGTCGAGCATGCCGCCGATGAGCCGAACCTGCAGGACGTCCGCCCGGTCAGCGTCTTCCTTCACGCGCGCAGCGACCGCAGCGGCGCCGCGGTCGACACCGGGCGATCGACCGACGCACGGCTGATCGCTGCATGGGAAGGCGAGGTGCCGCCGCAAGGCAGCGTGAGCTTCGACCTCGTCATCGGGCTGACCTATGGCGACACCCGCGATGCGGCGGCGCTGGCCGCCGATCTGCTCGACGCCGCGGACCGGGGCCAGGCCGAAGAGGGCCTGTACGCAGCGCTCTGGGCCAAGCGCCTGCCCGACATGGCTCGCGAGAGGAACCCGGTGTTCCGCACCGAAATGCCGTGGCACGCCTATGTTCTGGAGGCGATGGCGACCTATAACGCCTATTTCGGCGAGACGTTCGTGCCGCAGGGGACGATCTACGCCTATGAAGACGGCGAGAACATCTCCAACCGCGACAATCTCCAAGCGCTGCTGCCGCTGTGCTACACCAATCCCGCGCTGGCGAAATCATCGCTGCGCCACGTCCTCCAGCAGACGACGCGCCAGGGCGAGATCAAGCGCGGCGCGAGCGGCTTCGGGTACATGCCGCCCAGCATCTACAAGGAGAGCGATCCGCAGATCTACATGTTCATGGCGGTCGGCGAATATCTGCGGGTGACGAAGGATCATGCGTTCCTAGACGAGCGCGTCGCCTTCTACCCCGTCGAGGACAAGCGCACCGAGACCGTTCTGAATGTCCTGCAGCGTCACTTCATCTACCTGCGTGACGAGGTGGGCTTGGGCGAACACGGGCTGATCCGCATCCTGAACTCGGACTGGAGCGACTCCTTTTTTCACAAATATTCGCCCAACGTCACCGCGGGTTCGGCGGAATCGCACCTGAACAGCGCGATGGCGCTCGCCGTACTGCCCGTCTTCATCGGGGGGCTGCAGGCGGCCGAACGCGCGGACACGCAGCCTTTCGTCGCGGCGCTGACCCGCTTCCACAACGATCTACACGCCGCCTACTTCGCCGATCTGGGCGATCGCCGTTACAGCGCGCGCGCGTATCTGAACGACGGCAAGCCGAGCTACGGCCTCGACGTCGTCTGCCTCGAACCGCAAGGGTTCCTATTGCAGATCCCCGATCTGGCGAAGGCGCGCAAGGCGGCGATCTATGATGTGGTCAAGGCCAGGACCTTCACGCCGGAGAAGGTCGGGTTCCGCATCCGCGAGCGGCCGATCTTCGGATCGAGCGGCGGCGGCGAGGACGGCGGCTTCTGGTTCGCGCTGGAGGGACAGATGGTGCTCGGCGTCCTGAGCTTCGACAAGGCCGAAGCCGAACGGCTGCTGGAGACGCTGAGCTTCCACAATTTCGCCGAGCAATATCCCGAATACGTCCTCGGCCGCTGGACGCACAGCGACAGCATGCAATCCAGCCTGCACCCGCGCGAAGGGCTGATGAACTATTGGAAGCCGTCGTTGGCGGAAAGCGGGATCGGCTTCTGCTCGCACCCGCACAGCTGGCCGCTCTACAATTACCTGCGGCTTCGCTCCGCTTGAGCGCACGCCGCCGCGCCAGGGGCGTTGTTCACGGCTGCAGACGCCCTATGATCGCGCGCAAAGCACGCATCGAAGCAGGAGAAAGACCGTCATGCTGATCCGAAGCCTCGCCCTGCTCCTGCTTCTGATGCAGGCCGAACGGGCGCTGGCGGCCGAGCGCACGGTCATGTCGCCCGACGGCGGCGTCAGCGTGACGGTGTCCGATGCGAAAGGCGCGCGCTGGTCCGCGCGTTACCGCGGCGTCCAGCTCTTCACCCCCGCCGATCTCGGCCTGGATCTCAGGACCAAGCCCGGGCCTGACGTCGGCACGAAATTGGGCGACGCGCTGGTGATCGTGGGATCGAGCACTCGCGAGGTCGCCGATCGCTTCGACCGTGTCGCGGGCAAGTCGGCGCGCGTCGAGGCCCGGGGCCGGGCGATGCTGGTCGACTTTCGCGAACCCGGCGCGGCCGGGCGGCGCCTGTCGGTCGAGGTCCGCGCGTATGACGACGGGATCGCGTTCCGCTACATCCTTCCCGAACAGGACAATCTGGTCGCGCCCGATATCGCCAACGAACTGACGACCTTCGGCTTCGCGCGCGACCATCGTTGCTGGAGCCTCAATCTCGGCGCGTTCGGCACCAATCACGAGGGCGAGTACGAGTCCGTGAGCAGCGCGTCGATGCGCGACCACAACCTCCTCGACTCGCCGTTGCTGTGCGACGCGAGCGGCGCCGCCTTCGCGATCACCGAAGCGAACCTGAAGAACTGGTCGGCGATGAACCTCGCCGGGCGCGGCGACGGTTTGCCGGGACTGTCGGTGCGCCTGACGCCGAGCCTGGACAACCGGCGCATCGCGGTGCGCACGAGCGCGGGAGGACCGGTCGTATCGCCCTGGCGCGTCGTGATGCTCGCGCCCAGCGCGGGCAAGCTGATCGAGAACGATCTGGTCGCGGCGCTGAGCGATGCGCCTGCGGTGTCGGACACGAGCTGGATCAAGCCCGGCAAGGCCGCATGGGACTGGTGGAACGGGTCGGTGGTGAAGGGCGTGGCCAAGCCGGGCATGAACGCGGCGACGATGACCCGCTTCATCGACTTCGCCGCGGCGCAGGGCTTCGAATACATGCTGATCGACGAAGGGTGGCACGCCGGCGCGGGCGGCGGCGGCCTGGTCTATCCCGGCGCCGACGTGACGCGCCCGCTGCCCGAAATGGAGCTTCCCCGCCTTGTCGCGCATGCCGCGTCCAAGAACGTGGGGCTTTGGCTCTGGGTCAACTGGCAGGCGCTCGACGCGCGGATGGAGGAGGCGCTCGCGCTCTACGCCCGGCTCGGGATCAAGGGCATCAAGGTCGACTTCATGGACCGCGACGATCAGGCGATGGTCGCCTGGTATCACAAATTGCTCCAGGCGACCGCGCGGCACCGGCTGATGGTCAACCTGCACGGGGCCTATCACCCGACGGGTCTTTCGCGGACCTATCCCCACCTTCTCACGCAGGAGGGGGTTCTAGGGGCCGAGTACAACAAGTGGAGCCACCGCGTCACCGCCGCCCACAACGTCACGCTCCCCTATACGCGGATGCTGACCGGGCCGATGGACTATACCGCGGGCGGATTCCGCAACGTCACCCCCGCGACGTTCGCTCCGCGCGACAAGCTGCCGATGGTTCAGACGACACGCGCGCACGGCCTCGCCATGTACGTGGTGTACGAAAGCGCGCTCGGCGTCGTTTCGGACAGTCCCGACACCTATGCCGCGAGCCCCGAGGGCCTGGATCTGCTCCGCGCGGTTCCGGTGACGTGGGACGAGACGCGGTTCCTGTCGGGAACGCCGGGGAGCCATGTCGTCATCGCGCGGCGGCGCGGCGGCGAATGGTGGCTCGGCGCGATGACCAACGAGGAGGCGCGCGACGTGGAGGTTCCGCTCGACTTCCTCGCCGCCCCTACGACCGCCGACATCGCCGAAGACGGCTCCGCCCCGACCGCGCTACGCCGCTCGACCCGGCCGGTGCGACCCGGCGACAAGCTCGTCCTCAAGCTGGCGGCCAGCGGCGGAGCCGTTGTTCGCTTTCGCTAGCCGCCGATCCGCGCAGCCGGGCGTCGGTGGACCCCAAGGAGAATGGCGC
>SXHP01000149.1 GCA_005773165.1 Sphingomonadales bacterium
ACCGCGTTCGACGCCGCGGTCGCGGCCGCCATGCGGCGCCTGCGGCCACTCCTGCGGCCCAGCCTCGCCGGCGTGTTCGGCGTGCTGCCGCGGGCGCTGGCGACCGGCGCGGGGGCGGGCGGGCAGAATGCGATCGGGCGCGCGGTGGTGGGCGGCATGCTGTCGGCGACGGTGCTCGCGATCTTCTTCGTGCCGATGTTCTTCGTGGTAGTGATCCGGTGGTTCGGTCAGGAGAAGCCCGATCGGCCGACGGCGGCGGGGGACGTGGGCAGCCCGGCCGCGGAGGGAGCGCGATGATGACCCGTCTGGTTCTGCCGCTGCTCGCCGCGACCGCGCTTTCCGGGTGCAATCTCGCGCCCAAATACGTCCGGCCCGCCGGGGCGATCCCGGCGACGCTGCCCGCGGGCACGCCGGGGGCGGTGGCGGCGGATGCGATCGGGTGGCGGGACTTCTTCGTCGATCCGGCGCTGCGCGACACGATCGCGCTGGCGCTGGAGAACAACCGCGACCTGCGGCTGGCGGCGGCGAACGTGCTCCAGGCGCGCGCGCTCTACCGCGTGCAGCGCGCCGACCTGCTGCCGACCGTCAACGGCGGCGCGTCGGCGACCTTCACCAACAACGTCTTCGGAGCGGGCGGCGGCCCGGGCGGGGGCGTCGGCGGCATCCCGGGCGCGGGCGGCGGCGGCACGATCGAGATCTACCAGGCGAACATCGGCCTGTCGGCGTTCGAGATCGACCTGTTCGGGCGAGTCCGCAACCTGACCGAGGCGGCGCTGCAGCAGTATTTCGCGACGGAGGAGGCGCAGCGCGCCACGCAGGTCGCGTTGATCGGCGAGGTCGCGTCGGCGTACGTCACGCTGGCCGCGGATCAGGACCGGCTGCGCATCGCGCGCGAGACTCTGAAGAGCTTCGAAGAGTCGCTTCGGCTGACCACTGCGCAGTTCCGGATAGGGGTCGCATCCGAGCTGGAGCAACGCCAGGCGGACACCAATTATCAGGCGGCGCGGAACGACATCGCGCAGATCACCGCGCAGATCGCGCTCGACCGCAACGCGCTCGATCTGCTCGCGGGCGCGACGGTGCCTGCGGGTCTGCTGCCGACCGAACTCGGCACGCGCGCCTTCACCCTCGCCGACCTGCCCGCCGACCTGTCTTCGGAGGTCCTGCTGCGCCGCCCCGACGTGCTGCGCGCGGAGCGGCAGTTGCGGGCGCAGAACGCCAACATCGGCGCGGCGCGCGCGGCGTTGTTCCCGACGATCTCGCTGACCGCGACGTTCGGCACGCTGAGCACCGCCTTGTCGGGGCTGTTCGGCGCAGGGTCGGACGTGTGGACCGTCGCGCCTTCGGCGACGCTGCCGATCTTCGACTTCGGCCGCCGCCGGGGCAACATCCGCGCGGCGGAGGCGCAGGCGCAGGGCGCGGTCGCGACCTATGAGCGGACGCTCCAGGTCGCGTTCCGCGAGGTCGCGGACGCGCTCGCCCAACGCGGAACGATCGGCGAGCAGGTCGCGGCACGCGAGGCGCGGGCGAACTCGGCCGCAGTCGCGGCGCGGCTGTCGGACGCGCGCTACCGGGCGGGCGTCGATTCGTTCCTGGTGTCGCTCGACGCGCAGCGCACCGCTTATGCCGCGCAGCAGGATCTGGTGACCACGCGGGCGCTGCGCGCGACCAATCTGGTCACGCTGTACCGCACGCTCGGCGGGGGCCTGCGCTGAGGCGAAAAACACCGCTTGCAAACATCTTAGCGAGGCATAGGCTGTTCGGCGCTTCAAGGAGAGGTGCGATGGACCTGGTCAAAGCCGAGGCGGTCGACAGCAACGAGAAAAGCCTGGTGATCCTCCAGAGCCTTATCTGCCTGCTGCGCGAGAAGAACATCCTGACGCGTGCCGACATCGAGGAGCTGAAGGAGAAGGTCGCCGAGCGCGCCGCGCACGATCCCTTCGCCTGCCGATCCGACGGCGTCGCGGCGGCGGTGTGCGAGATGCAGGGGCTGGGCGACTATCTCGGGCGGCGTTACGGCGGGCGGCACCGTCGGGTCAGTTAAGGATCGACCCATTCCCATTCGGCGGGGACGGCGTCGACGGGCAGAGGAGCGGCGAGCGGACGCCAGCCGTGTCGCGCGATGACGGCGTTGCTCTCCGCCGCCTTGCGCCCGCGCGACCGATCGAGCGACCAGGTGATGTGAAACACGCCGCCGTCCGGCCGGTCGGCGGAGCCGTCGACGGTGACGACCAGCGCCTGCACACCCTCGCCGTCATCGGCCTCGCCGACCGCGACGATGTTCGCAGGCGGGGGAAGGGGACCTTTCGAACGCAAGGTGATGTGATCCGCGACGGGGACGGGCCAGCGCGGCGCGACCGCCGCCAACAGGCGAGTTCGCGCACCCGCTTCGAGCTTCCAGCCGATCGCCAACGCGTCGCCTCCTCCTGTTGCCGGAACGCTGAACTGGACGAGCCCGCGCCGGTTCCCCAGGATGGCGTCCGATCCATGATCGAGGCGGACTGTTCGGGATGATGCGATGAGACAGGGGCTGGGGCTCGCGCTGATGCTGGCGAGCGGCGCTCAGGCGCAGGATCGGCCGCGCGTGGCGGTCGATACGGGCACGCTGGAGGGAGTCGCGGACCCGGCGGTCCGGCGCTTTCTGGGCGTGCCGTTCGCCGCCGCGCCGGTGGGCGCGCTGCGCTGGCGGGAGCCGCAACCCGTGGCGCGCTGGCGGGGCGTGCGCCGTGCCGACGCCTTCGGTCCGCGGTGCATGCAGCAGCCGTTGTTCAGCGACATGGCCTTCCGGTCGCCCCCGTCGAGCGAGGACTGCCTTTACCTGAACGTCTGGACTCCCGCGGCGGCGCGGGCGGGAGCCAAGCTGCCGGTGCTGTTCTACATTCACGGCGGCGGGTTGCAGGCGGGGGACGCGTCGGAGAAGCGCTATGACGGCGCGGCGCTTGCCGCCCGGGGGCTTGTGGTGGTCACCGCCAACCACCGGCTGAACGTGTTCGGCTTCCTGGCGCACCCGGCGCTGACCGCCGAGTCGCGTGCGCGCGCGTCGGGCAATTACGGACTGCTCGATCAGGCGGCGGCGCTCGCCTGGGTCCGGCGCAACATCGCCCGATTCGGCGGCGACCCGGCGCGGATCACGATCGGCGGCGAGAGCGCAGGGTCGATGTCGGTCAGCGCGCTGATGGCGTCGCCGCTGACGCGGGGGCGGATCGCCGGCGCGATCGGCCAGAGCGGCGCGCTGATGGGCGCGCTGTCGCCCAAGCCGCTGGCGGACGCCGAGCGGGAGGGCGCGGCCTTCGCGCAGTCGCTGGGCGCGACGGACCTCCGCGCCTTGCGCGCGCTTTCCGCCGATCGCCTGCTCGCGACTCAGGGTCGGACTGGAGGCACGTGGTTCGGAACGGTGGTCGACGGCCATATGCTGACCGAAGCGCCCGCGGCGACCTTTGCGGCGGGACGGCAGGCGCGGGTTCCGCTGCTGGTCGGGACCAACTCGCAGGAAGCGGGACACCAGGCGGTGCTGGGCGATGCGATGCCCACCCGCGCGAACTATGCCGCGGCGCTCGCGCGGCTGTACGGCGGGCAAGCTGCGCAGGTCGAGGCGCTCTATCCGGCCGCGACCGACGCCGAAGTGGTCGGCGCCGCCACCGCGCTGGCGAGCGACCGATTTCTGACCGCGGCGACGTGGACCTGGGCGGACCTGCACCGCCGGTCCGGCGCGCCGACCTATCTGTATCTGTACAAGCGTGTTCGTCCGTCGCCGCTCGCTGCGCCCGGGCCGTCGCCATGGGGCGCGGTGCACAGCGCGGAGATCGAATATGCGCTCGGCAACCTCGACGTGAACCCGGCCTATGTGTGGACGGCGGACGACCGGCGGGTGTCGGCGACGATGAGCGGCCATTGGGCCGCGTTCGTCCGGACCGGCGACCCGAACGGTCGCGGGCTGCCGCGGTGGCCGCGCGCCGCCGCGAAGGGAATGGTCCAGCGCCAGATCATCGACGTGCGCACCGCCGCTGCGCCCTTCGCCGAACAGCCGCGCTACACGGCGATGGAGGAGTTGACGCGCGCGCGCTGATCGGTGAGCGTCCAAATCGTCGCGCGGTGCGTTACGGTCGGCGGCAGGAGGAGCGCGCACGATGGCTGACGATAGGGGGGTATCGCGCCGAGGGGTGCTGGCGGGCGGCACCGCCTGCGCGGCGCTGGCCGCCGCACCGCCGGTCGAGGCGCAGCCCGGGCGGGCTGCGGCCCCGGTGACGATCCCGGTGTCGCTGACCGTCAACGGCAAGCGGCGCGATCTTCAGCTGGATACGCGCACAACGCTGCTCGACGCGCTTCGCGAACATCTGCACCTGACCGGA
>SXHP01000150.1 GCA_005773165.1 Sphingomonadales bacterium
GTCGGCAAGACGACCAGCGCGATCAATCTCGGCACCGCGCTCGCCGCGACGGGGATGAACGTGCTGCTCCTGGATCTCGATCCCCAAGGTAACGCATCGACCGGGCTCGGCATCACCCAGGCGCAAAGGACCAAGTCGAGCTACGACATCCTGCTTGGCGGCGCGTCGATCGACGAGGCGGTCGTGCCGAGCTGCGTGCCCCGGCTCGAAGTCGTTCCCGCGACGGTCGACCTTTCGGGGGCGGAGATCGAGCTGGTCGACTACGAAGCACGAACCCACCGCCTCGACCGTGCGCTCGGCCAGAGCAACCGGCGGTGGGACATCGTGCTGATCGACTGCCCGCCGTCGCTCGGCTTGCTGACGATCAACGCCATGGTCGCCGCCGATTCGCTGCTGGTGCCGCTGCACTGCGAGTTCTTCGCGTTGGAAGGGCTGTCGCAGCTGCTCAGCACCGTCGAGCGCATCCGCACCCGCTTCAATCCCGGTCTGTCGATCTTGGGCGTCGCGCTGACCATGTTCGATCGGCGCAACCGGCTCACCGATCAGGTCTCCGCCGACGTGCGCGCCGTGCTCGGCCGGGTCGTCTTCGACACCGTCATCCCCCGCAACGTCCGCCTGTCCGAAGCGCCGAGCCACGGGCTTCCTGCATTGATCTACGACCATCGCTGCGCCGGTTCGGAAGCCTATATCGCGCTTGCCCGCGAGATGATCGGGCGGTTGCCCAAAACCGCGAAGGTCGCGGCATGACCGAGGCGAAGCGCGCGCGGCCGGGCGGGCTGGGCAGGGGCCTCAATGCGCTGCTCGGCGAGATCGCGCGGGAGGCGCCCGTCACCCCGGGCGAAGAGCCGACGCCGGGCGTGCGGATGCTCCCTGTCGAATCCATGTCGCCGCATCCCGATCAGCCGCGTCGTCACTTCGACGATGCGCAGCTCGACGAGCTCGCCGCGTCGATCGCCGCGCGCGGGCTGATCCAGCCGATCGTCGTGCGGCCGCACGGCCACGGCTATCAGATCGTAGCGGGCGAACGGCGCTGGCGCGCTGCCCAGCGTGCGCGCCTCCACGAGGTTCCGGTCGTCGTCCGCGCCTTCGATGACTCGGAGACGCTCGAGATCGCTCTGGTCGAGAACATCCAGCGCCAGGATCTGAATGCGATCGAAGAGGCGCAGGCGTATCAGCGGCTCGCGGGCGAATACGGCCACACCCAGGATGCGCTCGCCAGGATCGTTCACAAATCGCGCAGCCATATCGCCAACCTGCTCCGCCTGCTCGAACTGCCCGAACCGGTCCAGCGGCATGTCGTCGAGGGGCGATTGCAGATGGGGCACGCCCGCGCGCTGCTCGGCGCGCGCGACATCGAGACGCTCGCCGACCGCGTCATCGCCCGCAACCTTTCGGTCCGCGACACCGAAAAGCTCGCGCGCGACGCCAAGCCGACGCGGACCCGCGACGGCGAGAGCGGCGGCGGAGGGCGGGACGCCGATGCGGACATCGCCGCGCTCGAACGCCAGCTTGCCGATCTGCTCGGCCTATCGGTGCGGATCAGCCATTCGGCCAAGGGCGGGACCCTGACGATCGCGTACAGCAGCCTCGATCAGCTCGACATGGTGTGTCAGCGGCTGACCGGCGGAGAGATCTGAACCGTCAACCGCAGCGCTCCCGAACGGGCTCGCTAACCTCGTCGCTTCACCTCGCGCGCCAGCGCCAGCGCGGCCACGTCGGCGAGCACCGCGCCGGCGTTGCCCGGCGCCATCACCGCGCGCTCGGCGGCGCGCACGCGCTCGAGCGCTCCGGTCAGCATGGCGGGCGACCAGCGGCGGAGCGCGCGCGCGGTTGGGGCCTCCTCGCCGCGGAAGACACGATGGCGCTTGAACACCGCGTCGACGCTGTCGCCGCCGTCGATCTCCGCGCGCATCTCGGCCAGCGCCACCAGACGCCGCTGGATCGCGCGCAGCCAGGGGATCGGCGATCCGCCCTCCGCCTCCAGCCGCGCGACTTCTTCGCCCAGCCGCGCCGCATCGCCCTCCACCAGCGCCGACACCGCATGGCCGCTGTCCGCTTCGCCCAGGTCCGCGCCGATCGCCGCCAGCGCGCTGTCGTCCAAGTCGGCGGGACGGTCCGCGTCCGCGTCGAGGTACAGCGCGAGCTTCTCTATCTCGCGCGTCATCACCGCACGGTCGCCGCCGCATCCGTCCGCGATCCTGCGCGCGATCGCCGCCGTGGTGCGAAGCCCGTGCGCCCGCGCGATGTCGAGCACGATCCGGTCCGCGGCCTCGCCTTCGGGCAGGTAGCAGGCGAACGCCATGGCGTTGCGGGCTTCGATCGCGAGCTTGACGATCTTGGAGGTCGTTCGCACCGCCGGCGCAATCGCGACGACCGGGTTGCCCGCGCGCTCGGCCGCGAGCAGCGCCTGGAGCGCGTCCATGCTCTCGTCGCCGATCGGGCCTGCGCGGATGTAGCGCACGCCGCCGAACAGCGACAAGGACGCGGCCTCGTCCGCGAGCCGCGCCGGATCGCCCTTCAGCGTCGCCGCGTCCAGGTCGATCCGCTCCGCTTCGCGGCCGAGCGCGCTCGCCAGCCGCCGCGCGAGCTCGCCCGCGGCGGCCTCGTCGGGGCCGTGGAGCAGGTACAGCCGGATGTCGGGGCTGGGCCGGTCCAGCGCGGTGCGGATCTGCCCGGCGTTCGCCTTCACCGCCCGTCCGCTGTCATGGCGCGGCCCGGTTGCGCTCGGCGTAGAGCGCGACCCGCGCGACGATCTTGTCGGCGACGATCATCGACAGCCGCTCCAGGGCGCTGTTCTCCGCGGCGATCGTCGCATATTCGCTCTGCACCGCGTCGATCCCGGCGTCGGAGCCTGCGCTCGCATCGAGCACGACCTGACCGCTGGCGAGGCTCACGAGCTGGTACCGCGCTCGCAGAGTCCGCCGTTCGCGGCTGACCGAATCGTCGCGGCGGACGCCCAGGCCGACGATCGAATCGTCGAGCCGCACATCGAGCCGGTAGCGGGCTGATCCTTGCGCGTTGAAGCGATCGCGCAGCGCGTTGCCGACCAGCCACCCCGCCTTGCCCTCGATCGGCGCGACCTCGACCGCGGTCAGCGTTTGCGCGACCGTGCCCGCCCCGCCGCCGCCGTACAGCGGCCGGAGCCCGCACCCGGACAGCGCCAGCAGCGCGATTGTCAGGAGGCGCTTCATGCCACCAGATTGACCAGCCGGTCGGGCACCACCACGACCTTGCGGGGCGTCTTGCCCTCGAGCAGCTTGACGACCTTGTCCGACGCCAGCGCCGCCGCTTCCACCGCCTCGCGCGCCATCCCCTTGGGCAGCACCAACGTATCGCGCAGCTTGCCGTTGACCTGCACCGCGATCGTCACTTCGTCATCGACGAGCAGCGCCTGATCGACAACGGGCCAGGCGACGTCGGCGATCAGCCCAGCCTCGCCCATGCCGGCCCACGCCTCTTCGGCGAGGTGCGGCGTCATCGGGCTGGCGAGCAGCAGCATCGTCCGCGCCGCCTCGGTCCGATCGCGCGACGGCGCGGCCTTCTCGATTGCATTGGCCAGCGTGTAGAGCAGCGCGACCGCCTTGTTGAACTGCAACCCTTCGATCGCCGCCGCGACCCCCGCGGTCGTCCGGTGGACGAGCTTGCGAAGCGCCAGGTCCTCGCCGTCGCCGGCGTCATCAGCCGCGACGATCCGCCACAGCCGCTGGACGAAGCGCCACGCGCCCTCGATCCCGTTCTCGCTCCACTCCAGATCGCGCTCGGGCGGCGAGTCCGACAGCATGAACCACCGCACCGCGTCCGCGCCGTACTGGTCGACGATCGGCTCGGGATCGACGGTGTTCTTCTACGATTTGGACATCTTCTCGACGCGCCCGACCGTCACCGGC
The DNA here is from genome assembly GCA_005773165.1 of Sphingomonadales bacterium. Classification (GTDB taxonomy): domain Bacteria; phylum Pseudomonadota; class Alphaproteobacteria; order Sphingomonadales; family Sphingomonadaceae; genus Sphingomonas. The sequence continues at coordinate 3,888 of SXHP01000150.1, forward strand.
TGCCCGCTCGCGATTTCCACCCCGTCGCGCACCTCCTCGGGCGCGAGCCACCGCCCGTCGAACGACCGATACGTCTCGTGCGTCACCATCCCTTGCGTGAACAGCCCGGTGAACGGCTCGGCGACGGTCAACTGCCCGATAGCTTTAAGCGCCCGCGTCCAGAAGCGCGCATAGAGCAGATGGAGAATCGCATGCTCCACCCCGCCGATATATTGCCCGACCGGCAGCCATTGTTCGGCGACGGCGCGGTCGAACGGCCGGTCTTCGGGCTGGCTGGCGAAGCGGATGAAATACCAGGACGAGTCCGCGAACGTGTCGAGCGTATCGGTCTCGCGCACCGCATCCGCGGCGCATGACGGGCAGGCGACATGCTTCCACGTCGGATGCCGGTCGAGCGGATTGCCGGGCACCGCGAAGCTCACGTCCTCGGGCAGCACGACCGGCAA
>SXHP01000151.1 GCA_005773165.1 Sphingomonadales bacterium
GGCCCCGCCGAGATCGCGTTGCAGCGGATGCCCTGACGGCAGAGGTCGACCGAGAGATACTGGACGCTGGTCTCCAGCGCCGCCTTTGCGACTCCCATTACATTATAGTGCGGGATCACCTTCTCCGCGCCGTAATAGGAGAGCGTCAGCAGGCTGCCGCCCTCCTTCATCATCCGGGCCGCGCGCTGCGCCACCGCGACAAAGGAATAGACGCTGATGTTCATCGTCAGAAGGAAATTGTCGAGGCTGGTGTCGATGTAGCCGCCGCGCAGCTCGTTCTTGTCGGAAAAGCCGATCGCGTGGACGACGAAGTCGATCTGCGGCCAGTCGGCCGCCAGTGCGGCAAAGGTCGCGTCGAGCGCGGCCATGTCGGACACGTCGCATTCGTATAGCCGCGCGACGCCCAGCTGCTCGGCGAGCGGACGGACCCGCTTCTCCATCATCTCGCCCTGATAGCTGAACGCGAGCTCGGCGCCGTGCTCGGCGAGGCTCTTGGCGATCCCCCAGGCAAGGCTCTTGTCATTGGCGAGCCCCATGATCAGCCCGCGCTTGCCTGCCATCAAACCTGTCACCTGTGCCCCCTTACGCTGCCGCCGGCTGCGTCCCCTCTACGCGCGGTTCGGGCGGTTCCGCCAGTGCCGCGTTGAGGTGCGCGCCGAAGACGAGGCCGAGACCGATCAGGAAGAAGAACAGCAGCATCACGACGACGCCCGCAAGGCTGCCGTAGGTGAGGTCGTAGCCGCCCAGCTGCGCCAGCGCGACCGGGAGCAGCGCGGTCATGCTCACCCACCAGACCGTCGTGAACAGCGCCCCCGGCCACTTGCGGCAGTCGCTGTAGCGGTACTTGGACGGCGTCACCGAATAGAACAGCATGTAGAGCGCGCCGAACATCACCGCGCCCGGAATGAAGCGCGACAGCCCGATCCACCCGGCCAGATCCTGCGCGAACGGAAGCAGGCGGTAGATGAACTGCTCGGCGGCGGTGAGGATGCCCTGCACCAGGAACGACAGCAGCGCCAGGATCACCGATGCGATGATGACCAGCGACGAACGCAGCCGCGATTTCCAAAAGGGGGACGTCGATTTGTAGCCGTACGCTTGGTAGAATATCTCGCGGATCGTCTCGATGAATCCTCCGACGGTCCACAGCCCCACCAGACCGCCGAGCCAGAGCAGCGACCCCGTCCGTGCGGTCAGCACGTCGGCGATCGGCTTGCGCAGCAGCTCGGACACGTCCGGCGGCAGCACCTGAAGGAAGGCGACCACCGCGCGCTGCGTCTCCTCGCTCTGCCCGAAGAGGGAGAGCACCGCCGCGGCGACGATGAAGAACGGAAACAGCGTCATCAGCGCGAGGTACGCGAGGTTGCCCGCATGGATGAACCCATCGGTGTACACGCCCAGCGCCGCACGCTTGGCGACCTCGAACGCATGGCTTCCCGGACGAACCTTTGCGAGACCGCGATCGAACCGCGCGCGCGCGCCGCGGTGCCTGGCGCGGTCTTCGGGAGTCAGGCCGCTGGTGTCGCTCATGCGGGCGTCAGACGCCCATCGACGCCCTTGGGTTCCCCTTGTCGCTCCACCCTTCCACGAACGCGGTCAGATCGGCGTCGCTTTCGGGGATCGCGATCATCAGCGTGATCAGCTGATCGCCGCGGCCTCCGCCCTTCTTGGCGAACCCCTTGCCTTTGAGACGAAGCGTGCGCCCGGAGCTGGTGCCCTTGGGAATGGTCAGCATGACGAGCTTTTCGACAGTGGGCGCCTTCACCTGCGCGCCGAGCACGGCTTCGCGCAACGTGATCGGCAGATCGAGCCGGACGTCGTCGCCGTCGCGCGTGAAGAACCGGTGCGTCTGCACTTCGATCGTCACGATCGCGTCGCCGGGACCGCCGGGTCCCGGTTCGCCCTTGCCCGACAGGCGCATCTGGGTGCCGCTCTCGACACCGGGGGGAAGCTTGAGGTCGATCGTCTGGCCGGTCGCCAGCGTCACGCGCTGCGGCGCAAGCGTGGCGGCGTCTGCGAACGGCACGGCCAGGCGGTAGGCGGCGTTGGCTCCCTTGGGCTGCGGCCGGCGACCGAACCCGCCCGCGAAACCGCCGCCGCCGCCTCCGCGCGCATTGCCGAACAATCCTTCGAAAATGTCGCTCACATCCGGGCCGTCGTCACCTCCGCCGAAGTCGAACGGCTGCGAGCGAAAGCCGCCAGCGCCCGGTCGCGCTCCGCCACCGCCGCCAAAGCCGAACGGCGCGGCCGGATTGCCGTCGCCGTCGATCTCGCCACGATCGAAGCGCGCGCGCTTGTCCTTGTCGGACAGGAGGTCATAGGCCTGGGTCGCCTGGCTGAAGCGTTCCGCCGCTTTGGGATTGTCCTTGTTGCGGTCGGGATGCAGCTCCTTGGCGAGCTTCCTGTACGCCTTCTTGATCGCGGCCTCGTCTGCGCCGCGGGCGACGCCCAGGATCTGGTACGGATCGGCCATGTGTTCCCCGGTTGGTGTGTTACCCGGCTATGTGGGGCAGGGCGGCGCGCGATGCAATCGAACGGTTCGGGCGGTTGGCGCGTTGGGGGCGTGAAGGAGACCGGTGATGAGCGACACGCAACCCATGCAGGCGGACGGCGGCGACGGCGATGCGGGCAAGCCCGACGGCGTCAACAATGCGCACGGCGACGGCAACAGCGCCTATCCTTATCCGAACGGGGTGAAGCCCGACCCCGGCAAAGGCGGCTTCTTTGGCCACGGCGGGCAGACGGAACAGGCTTACAGCGGGCCGGAGACCGGCGACGACAATCCGAACGCGGCGACCAAGTAGCGGACGTTCACCCCTTCTCCGCGAGGGGAAGGGGGACGACAGGCGCCACGTCGACGCTGACCTGCATGTCCTGCGCGCCTGAGCCGAGCACCACGCCGTCGACCGGCGCGATCTCGGCATAGTCGCGGCCCACCGCGACGACGATGTGGTCGCTCGCCATCCAGATCCCGTTCGTGGGGTCGAGCCCGATCCATCCCCGGACCGGCCCGCACCAGAGCAAAACCCACGCATGCGTCGCATCCGCGCCGACGAGCCGCGGCTGGCCTGGGGGCGGGATGGTGCGGATGTAGCCCGACGCATAGGCCGCCGGGAGCCCCGCGGCGCGCAGGCCCGTCAGCATGATCTGCGCGAAGTCCTGGCACACGCCGACCCGCCGGTGAAACGCATCGCGCGGCGGCGTGTCCACCAGCGTCGCTGTCGCGTCGAAGGCGAATTCTTGCTGGATACGCCGTGCGAGAGCGATCCCCGCCTCCAGCGCGGGCGCATCGGGGTGGAGGTCGGCGGCGCACCAGTCGGCGATGTCGCGGTCGAGCGGTATCAGGGGCGAGGGGAAGAGGTAGCTCGCCGGTCCCGCCGGAGACAGGTCGCGGCTCGCGCGCGCCATCGCGGCGACCTCGCCGAGCGTCGGATCGGACGAGTCGGGAACCGGGACCAGCCGGTCGACGATCACGTGCGCGCGGCTTTCGATCGTCAACATCCGCACCGGCTCGTCGACGACGAGGCGGGTGACGTTCGCGAGCCCGGCCTCCGCGCGTGCCGGCGCGGTTCGGCCGACCGGCTCGACCTCGAGCGTATAGGATTCGAGGCGCTGGCCGGGCCAGTCGATCGGCTTCAGCCGCAGGTTGCAGCGGGCGAACTTGACGTGCGCGCCGTAGTCGAAACGCGTCACGTGGCGGATGTCGTACCGCATCGGTTCCAAGGTCGGGGTGTCCTCGCTCATGCCAGCGTCAGACCCGGCGCACGCAGCGGCTCCGCGCCCTGGAGGAAGTAGCGTCGCGCGATCGCGTCGGACAAGGCACCGAGCCGCCGCTCGATGTCGCCGAGCAGGTCGGGATCGAGCCCCGCCGCGCTCGCCGTCGCGACCCGTGCGGCGAGCGCCGTCGTCTGCGCCTGCTGGTCCTCCGCCATGCCGTCGTCGCTCAGCACGGGCAAAGCAGCGAGATGCTCGGCGATCCGCGCCATCTGGAATGCGAGGCCCCGCGGGTTGCCTGGATCAAGCGCGACCAGATCAACGACGGGAACGCGGGCGATACCGGTCGGATAGCGCTGGCGATAGCTGATCTGGCTGTTGGCCAGGTCCAGCAAGGTCGACAGATCGTCCGCCGATGCGCCGGGCATGCCGAACACCCGCACCGTTCGTGCGATCCCCATGCCCCGCTCGATCCGCCGGCCGAGGTCGTGGAACCGCCACGACGCGGTGCGCACCATATGTTCGGCGGACAGCCCCAGGATCGCGGCGTAGCGGCGCTGAAGCGATCCCGTGCGGTCGAGCATCCCCGGGTGGCGCGGGAACGGCGCATCGAGCAGCCGGACCATGTCCGCGGACAGGCGGTCGCGCGATCCGTCGCCGATGTGGCGCGCGTGACGGTTGATGGTCGCGACCGACTGCCACGCCTCGTCCTCCATCGCGGTGCGCGCGAGCGCCTGCAAATCCGCACGGCGCAGCGACGGAGGGTGCGGAGCCGCGCCTGCACCGGTGATCAGACCGACGATCCGCCCTACCGTGTCGCTCGACAACGCCGCGCCGCCGTCGACGTCGATCGAATTGCCCAACATTACCCTGATGGCGCTCAACAAGGCCTCGCCGCGCTCCAGATAGCGGCCGAGCCAGTAGAAATTATCGGCGACGCGGCTCGGCAGCGTGCCGGGATTGCGGCGCACCGCCAGGGTGTCGGTGTCGGGGAGCAGCGAGACGGGCGCGACGGGCTCATGGCCATGAACGCAGACGTCGGCGGACCAGCTGCCCTCCCCCATCACCGCCGCGCGCGGGTCAGGATTGTCGCCGATCCGCGCGAACCCGCCGGGCAGCACGCTCCACTCTCCGTCCGCGCCCCGCGCGGCGAAGACCCGCAGGGTGAATGGACGGGCGACAAGCGTGTCGCCGGTGACGACCGGCATGGTCGAAAGATGGACGATCTCCTGCCCGACATAATCCTGCGGGCGGCGCGCCATGTCGTCGAGCAGGCGACGGCGGACGGGACCCGAAAGGTCCGCGCCGGGCACCGCCCGGCCGTCGGGGAGCCCCAGCGGCGCAGCGGAGAAGGCGGGGCCGATCAGCATCGAATCGAGCTCCTGCTCGACGCGGGCGCGCTCGGAAGGCTGGCCGCACCACCAGGTGGCGATATTGGGGAGGCGTAGGTCCTCGCCCGTCAGCCGCTTGCTCAACATCGGCAGAAACGCGGAGAAGGCAGGCGATTCGAGCACGCCCGCGCCTGGCGCGTTCGCCAGAACGACGTTGCCCGCCGCATAGGCGTCGATCAGCCCTGGCACGCCGATCTGCGAGTGCGAGTCGAACGCCAGCGGATCGAGCATCCGCGGATCGACCCGCCGCCACAGAGCGTCGACACGCTTCAGTCCCGCAATCGTGCGGACATAGACCTTGTCCTCCAGCGCCGCCAAATCGGCGCCCTCGACGAGCAGCAGCCCCAGGTAGCGGGCGAGATGCGCCTGTTCGGGATAGCTCGGATTGAAACGTCCCGGGGTAAGCAGCCCGATTCTGGGGTCGGTGCGACGGCACGCCGCGGCGAGCCCCGCCCGCATCGCTGCAAAGAAGGGTGCGTGGCGTTGAACGTTGATCCGTCCCTGCAGTCCGCCGAGCGTCCGGCTGAGCGCGAGCCGGTTCTCCAGCGCATAGCCCGCCCCTGCCGGCGCGCGGAGGTGGTCGGCGAGCACGCGCCACTCGCCGGTGGGCCCGCGGCCCAGGTCCATTGCGACGAACTGAAGGTGGCGACCGCCCGGCGGGGGCAAGCCGACCATCGGTCGTAGAAACAGCGGCGATCCGGTGACCAACGCCGCGGGGATCAGCCCGCTCTCGACGAATCTGGCCTCGCCATAGAGGTCGGCGATCACCTGCTCCATCAACCGAGCACGCTGAATGACGCCCCGCGCCACCTCGTCCCACTCGTCGCGCGCGATCAGCAGCGGGACGGGGGAGACCGGCCAGGGCCGCTCATCCGCCTCGCCGACGATCCGGAACCCCGTGCCGATGTCGACGGCATGGCGCTGCACCCGCTCGCGGGCGTGCGCAAGATCGTCGGAGGCGACGGACGCCAGCTCTTCGAACATGGCGAGCCAGGCCGGGTCGCGGCTGTCGCACAAGACGTCGCCCGAACCACGGCGCGCGCAATAATCGGCGATCCAGCGGTGAGCATGCGTCGAAGCGTCGAACAGGGGCGCCGGCCCGATCTGCGTCGCCATGTTCGCCGTCCTCGGTGCTGCCGGGCCGCCAGGGTTCACGTTTTCAAACCGCGATGCAAGCCGTCACGGCGCAGCGCACCCGGCGGCACGCTTCTGCTGAGGCAAAGTCCTCAAAGCCTTCCGAACACCCGCTCGAAACCCTCGCGGTCTCCCGCCGCCAAGAGACGCGCCTGCTCCACCCAGCGATCGCGGGTGATGCGTCCGGTGAACGGGCCCATCCGCACGTCGAGCGCGGCGACGGCTGCGTCATCGAGCGCGGCGATCTGGCCGATCCGGTCGACGCCGAGTTCCGCGAGTCGGGCGGCGACCTTGGGGCCCAACCCCTTGAGCTGGGTGACCGGGCCGTCCGCGGGCGAGAAGCCGGCGGGCGCGTCCGCGTCGGCGGCGAGCGTCGCCGGGGCGCCGTCAGGCATGACGACGGCCGCGATCGGCTCATCGGCGAGCGCGCCCGGCAGAGGCGGCTCATCGACCGGCGTTTGCGGCTGCCCGGCGTCTTCGGCTGGCGGCGTACCCGGCGCGGGCGCGTCGGCGATCGGCGGGGGCGACGGCGCGACAGGGACCGGTGACGGCGGCGTCTGGGGCGCGCCGATCTCGACTCCCGCTTCTTCGGCGCGCGCCTCGAACTCCTCGCGCGCTGCGATCCGCTCGCGCTTCTTTCGGATTCCCCAGAGGATGCCGATCACGACGATCACCGCGGCGATCAGCGCGCCGATCAATATCGGGGCTGTCGAAAGCAAATAGGGTCCTGCTGTCATTCCGCCGCCTTAGCCCGAACGCCCCACCTCGCGCCAGCCGATGTCGCGCCGGTGGAACCCGGGCATGTCGATCAGGTCGACCGCGCGATATGCGCTCGCCTGCGCCGCGGCGATGTCGGGACCGGTCGCTGTGACCGCGAGCACCCGCCCGCCCGAGATGACGAGGTCGTCCCCGCTCGCGCGGGTGCCCGCCTGGAACACCGTCGCTCCCGTCGCTTCGGCTTCCGCAATCCCGCGAATGGCGCCGCCGGTCTCGGGTGCGCCGGGGTAGCCCGGCGCGGCGATCACGACGGTGAGCGCGACCGCATCGTCGAAGGCGGGCGGCGCGAGCGTGTCCAGCCGTCCTTCGGCGACCGCGAGCAAGGTGGAGAGCAGGTCGCCCGAAAAGCGCGCCATCAGCACCTGGCATTCGGGATCGCC
>SXHP01000152.1 GCA_005773165.1 Sphingomonadales bacterium
AACTCTGAGGCGGCGGCGAGCCATTCGCGCTCCTGGGCATAAGCGAGTCCGGCGCACTGGCGCGCGAACCAGGCGCCGCCCTCCGCCCGCCAGCGGGTCGCGTCCGCGCGGGCCGCCGCGGGGTCGGTGCGGGCGAGCGCGGCGCAGCGATCAAAGCGGGCGTCGGCGTCGGCTTGCAGCGCGAGGAGCAGCAGGGCGATCATGGGGCGGCGATGGCGTCCTCGACAGCGCGGATCAGCAGCGCGAGGTCGGTCTCGCGCGACAGGCGGTGGTCGCCGTCCTTGATCAACCATGTCTGGACGTCGGCTGAACGGATGAGGCGGGCGAGCTCCAGCGTGCGGTGCCAGGGCACGTCTGGGTCGGCCTGACCCTGGAGCAGGCGGACCGGACCGTCGAAGGCGATCGGGCCGAACATCAGTCGGTTGGCTTCGCCGGAGGACCAGAAGGCGCGGGTGTAGAGCGTAGGCTCGGGGCCATAGGGGTTCGGGCGTTCGAGCTGGCCGGTCTGGAGCAGCGTCATCTTCTCGTCCTGGGTGAAGCCCCAATCGGTGAAGTCGGACGCGGGCGCGATGCAGACGAGGGCGTCGACCTGCTCCGGCCGGTCGCGGGCGACGAGCAGCGCGATCCAGCCGCCCATCGACGAGCCGACGAGGACGACGGGGCCCTGCACCACGTCGTCGATCATGGCGAGCGCGTCGTCGCGCCAGTCGGCGAGCGTCTGGTCGGCGAACGCGCCCTCGCTCCGGCCGCAGCCCGCATAGTCGAAGCGGAGGAAGGCGCGGCCGTTCGCCTGGGCCCAGGCTTCGAGCGCGAGCGCCTTGGCGCCGGTCATGTCGGAGGCGTAGCCGGGGAGGAAGACAACCGCGGGGCGGGCTCCGTCGGTGAAATGATAGGCGAGGCGGGGGCGGGTCATCGGGTCACTCACATCGGCGGGGTCGCGCCGCCGTGGGCGTCGAGGGCGTCGACGATCCCGCTGGCGAGGGCGGACAGGGTGTCGTCGCGAGCGCCCATGACGATGATCCGGTCGCCGGGGCACGCCTCGGCGGCGAGGAAGGCGGCGGCGGCGTCGCGGTCGGGGATGTGGCGAGCGCGAAAGCCGATCGCGGCGGTGATGTCGGCGCTGCCGACCTCGCGGGCGACGGTGCCGCCGTGGTAGACGGGATCGGGTATGACGAGGAGGTCGTCGTCGCCGAGGGCTTGCGCAAAGGTGTCGATCAGCTCGTGGCGCATGACCTTCAAGGGCCCGTAGCCGTGGGGCTGGAACAGGATCAGCAGGCGGCCGGGGAAGGCGTGGAGGGTGGCGAGGGTGGCGGCGATCTTGTCGGGGTTGTGGCCGAAGTCGTCGATCACCTGAACGCCGTTCGCTTCGCCGACCAGCTCGAAGCGGCGCTTGAGGCCGGTGAACCCTTCGACCGCACGGACGGCGTCGGCGAGGGGGACGCCCGCGGCGACAGCCGCGCCGATCGCGGCGAGGGCGTTGGAGACGTTGTGGCGGCCGGGCACCTGGAGGCGGACGGGCATCGTCGCGCCTTCGGTTTCGAGGTCGAACGCGATTCCGAAGCGCTCCGGCATCAGCGACGTCGCGACCAGATCGGCCTGTCTTTCAACGGCGAAGGTGGTGACCGAAGGGAGGCCGGCGAGCAGCGCCAGCGTCTCAATGTCGCCCGCATTGGCGACGACATGGCGGGCGCGGCCCGCGAAGCCGCCGAACAAGGCGCGGAGCTCGTCTAGCTCCATATGGTCGAGGCTGACGTTGTTGAGGACCGCGACCGCCGGACGGTACAACCGGATCGAGCGGTCGCTCTCGTCGACCTCGCTGACGAAGGCGTCGCCGCCGCCGACCAAAGCGCTGGCGAAGGGGGTGTCGGCGCGCGCGAAGTTCTTCATCACCGCGCCGTTCATCACCGTTGGATCGCGGCCGCAGGCATGGAGGATCCAGGCGATCATGCCGGTGACGGTCGACTTGCCGCTCGTTCCAGCGACGCCGATCGGGAGCGCGGCGTCGTTGAACAGCGCGGCCAACGCCTCGGCGCGGGTCGCGCGTTCGCAGCCGAGCGAGGTGGCGGCGACGACGTCGGGCACCGTCTCCTCGACCGCGGCGGAGGCGATGACGCGCTGGCCTTCACGCACGCCGCTGCCGTCCTGCGGGTGGAGCGCGATCCCCGCGGCGCGGAGCGCGTCGAACTTGGCGGGCACGCGGCCCTGGTCGAGGCCGCGGTCGGAGCCCGAAACCTGATGGCCGCGCGCACACAGGATCATCGCGAGCGGCATCATGCCCGAACCGCCGATACCGACAAGAAATTGGGGTTTGGCGCTTCGCATCGGCCTCCGCTATCGGCGGCGGGAACCGAGGGCAAGCGGGAGAGCCAAGATCAGGATCGGTGTTCTAGCCGCGTCGAGCCGCACCAACCCGGAGTCGATCGCCCGCATCGTGCCCTATGCCGCGGCCGCGTTCCCCGAAGTCGAGCTGGTGTTCCATCCGCAATGCACGGAGACCGACGGGCATTTCGCAGGGTCGGACTTCCGCCGCGCGGAGGCGTTTCTCCAATACGCCAATGATCCGGCGTTCGACGCGATCTGGTTTCTGCGGGGCGGCTATGGCGCCAATCGCATCCTGCGGATGGTGCTGCCCGAGCTCGGCCGAGCGGCGCGGCGCAAGACCTATCTCGGCTATTCGGATGCCGGTTTCCTGCTGAGCGCGCTCTACGCCCGCGGCGTCGGCCGGGCGGTGCACGGACCGATGGTGAGCGACATCGGGCGGCAGGGCGGGGAGGCGACGGTGGCGCGCTCGCTCGGCTGGATGGCGCGGGGCGAGCGAGGTGGGCTCGAGCCGGGGCTGGCCGGACAGCCGTCGGTCGCGTTCAACCTGTCGATCCTCGCCGCGCTGATCGGCACGCCCTGGCTGCCCGACCTGACCGACCATGTCGTGATCGTCGAAGAGGTGTCGGAGGCGATGTACGCGGTCGACCGGATGCTGTTCCAGGTGGCGGGCGCGACCCAGCTGAAGGGGATTGCGGGGCTGAGGCTGGGCGCGGTGACCGACATCGTGCCGAACGATCCGCCATGGGGCGAGACGCTCGATTACATGATGGTGCGCTGGTCGCGCGACATGGGGATCCCGTACCTGGGACGCGCCGAGGTGGGGCATACGCAGGGCAATCGCGTGGTGCCGTTCGGGGTGACGTGAGGGCTCCGAAGTTGTCGAAGTTGCCGCATGTTCGATAAATTCGCGGTCGCCGGATCGCGGACGTTGACACTGATTGTCACGTGAACGTGGGGTGATCGTTGTCGATCGTTTCCATTTCTGCGCCGATGAGAAAGAGCGGGGCCGAGCGGCCCGGTTCGTTGTGAACGGTGGCATAGGCGAGAGTTGTAGGACAGAGCCAACTCCTTCCCCGGAAGGGGAGGGGTTAGGGGCGGAAGCGTAGGCCTGCCCAGAGTGTTCGCGGGGTGGCGCGTTCGATGACGTCCGCGCCGCTGACGCCGGCTTCGACCCGCGCGTTCATCAGATTTTCGGCCCGCAATTCGAGCGCGAGAGTGCGGGTGAGGGGGAGCGCGACATAGCCGTCCAGGGTGGTCGCGGGGGCGAGGATCCGGGTGTTTCCGTCATCCTCGAACTGGCGCGCGACGTGGCGGAGCGTCAGCGCTGCGCTCGTGTTGCGGCGGCGGAGGTCGACGGTTGCGGAGATCTGGTGGCGCGGCGTCTGCGCGGGGCGGAGGCCGTCCAGCTGCGAGGCGTCGTCGATCCGCGGGTCGACGTGGCTCCATGAGGCGCGGAGGCCGACAGGTCCGATGCGCCACGACGCGTCGATCTCCAGGCCGGTCGAGCGCACCGCGTCGAGGTTGCGGCGGACGCGGTAGGCGCCGCCTGCGCCGACGAAGCCGACGAGCGGAAAGGGGCTGGGGCCCGCGCCCGCCGTGACGTTGGCGATCGCGCCCGACAGGCGGTTGTGGAACACGGTGGCGGCGAACGTCAGGCCGGGGGCGGGGGAAAGGGTGACGCCGCCCTCGACCCCGGAGAGCCGTTCGGGCGCGAGCGTGGGGTCCGGGGCGGTCGCGTCGGGGCCGACGCGGAACGGGCGGTAGAGCTCGTTGAGCGTCGGCAAGCGCCAGCCGCGATAGGCGGCGGCGCGCAACCCGAGGGCGTCTGCGGGTCGCCAGGCGATCCCTGCGCGCCCGGTCGCCTCCGTGCCGGTGCGGTCGGCGAAGCGCAGGTCGGTGAGCGCGGGACCCGAGCCGAGCGGGCGTTCGGACAGGAGGCCGTCGGCGATCCGCCATCTGTCGACTCGCGCGCCGAACGCCAGCGTGATCGCACCGAGCTCCGCGCTGCCGTCGGCGAACAGGCCGGCGGTGATGTTGCGCCCGCCCGCGACGCGGCGGCGGGTCGGCGCGGCGGCGACGAAGGTGTAGAGCTCCTGCGTGCGCCCCGACACCTGGCGGAGGTCGCCGCCGAGACGCAGGGCGAAGCCTTCCCGGAGCGGCGGCTGCACCTCGACCCGCGCTCCCGTGCCGGTCGCAGGGGTGTTGTACTGGTCGAGCGTCTGGGCGGCGGCGGTCCGCGCGGCGTCGACGCTCGCGAAGCTGGAGGCGAAGCTGCGGGTCTGGAGATAAGCGAGCGCCGACCAGGCCCAGCGGCCGCGGCCGACGACGCGGAGGCTCGCGTCGGCGCCTTCGCTGCGGTTGGCGGTGAACGGCGTGCCGCGGGTGCGGCGGTCGGTGAAGGCGGCGGCGTTGGCCTGGAGTTCGGTGTCTGACGAGATGGCGAGCACGGTGCGGAGCGCGCCGGACGCCTGCTCATACGGCGCGGGGCCGTCGATCGGGCCGCGATCCTCGGCGACGATCGGGGCGAAGCCGTCGCCCCGCGCATAAGCGGCGGAGAGCGTGGCGACTCCGTCCGGGCGAACCAGCGCCGCGGAGCCGCGGGCGTCGAGCGAGCCGCGGCTGCCGTAAGCGAGCGCGGCCGCAGGGTCGCCGCCGGATGCGCTGTCCAGCTCGATCGTGCCCGCGAGCGCGCCGGAGCCCTGAAAGCCGCTGCCGCCCCCGCGGGTGACGCGGACGCGGGCGAGCCGGTCGGCGGCGTAGGCGGGAAAGGCGACCCAGCCGCCGAACGGGTCCGCCTGCGGCACGCCGTCGAGAATCAGCAAGGCGCGGCTCGCCGCATTGCCGCCGAGCCCGCGCAGGGTGATGCCCTGCGAAGTGGGATTGGCGGAGCGGCTGTCCGAGCGGCGGAACTGCTGCAAGCCCGCGACGTCGGCGAGGATGCTTTCGAGGCGCGCGGCGGCGTTCTGTTCGATCCGCGCGCGATCGATTTCGACGACCGCGAGCGTGCGGTCGCCGGGCGGATCGGCGAGGCCGCGGCCGGTGACGACGACCTCGGGCGTTGACTGCGCCCAGGCGGGCGCGGCGGCGGCGAGCAGGAGGAGGGCGAAGCTCCCAGGTAAACGGGTCAGAGCAGTTCCACCGCCATCGCAGTCGCTTCGCCGCCGCCGATGC
>SXHP01000153.1 GCA_005773165.1 Sphingomonadales bacterium
AAACCACATTTGCCAATCGAGGCGCGGTTGGTGAGGCGCTACCCACCGAGGCGCCTTGGCCGTATCATCGGGCTTGTACCGAAACCCGTATTCGCGCCACGTGATGCCATCGTCGGATCCTTGCCACTCGTTCAAGAGGAAGTCCTCGACCGTCCGGCGGACGTTCGCCCACAGCCGCTCGCCGTTTGGTTCGAACACCGCCCATTGCGTGCCGCGGTCGATCGAACGTTCGAGATAGGCGAAGTAGCGGCGGACGTTGACGTATTTCCATTCGGGGTCGCTCGACATCGTCCGCGCGCCCCACAACCGCATCCCGCGGCCTTCGAAGAAGCGGAAGCAGTTGATACCCTCGGGGTTCAATACTTCCTGCTGACCCTTGGAGATCATCGTCTCGAAGCCGAGCGCCAGGCGGACGACCTCGTTGGCGGGAGCCTTGTAGACCGCGCGGTCGACGTCGTTGCGCGCATAGATCCCTGCAACGAAGCCAGACGGCGGGTAGACGTTCTCCTGCCCGGTCAGCGGGTCCATCACGCGAACCCAAGGGTAGTAGAAGGCGGCATGGCTGCTGTCATAGAGCGCGCGGAAGGCGCGCACCGCGCCGGTGGTCTGGCCGCGTATGCTGTCGACGACCGCGATCCGATATTTCATCCGCTCGGCATGACCGATCACGGCGGCGACGATGCTGTGGGTGCGCGCATTGTCGACCTCGGTCGATCCAGGCGCGGCGATGATGGAGATGTCCTCCAGCGCCTCCAGCGCTCGCAGGCCGGTGGTGCGGCCGGTGGTCGCGTCCTCCGCCCCGCGATACGCCTCCAGCGTCGGCAGCGCGCCGTCGTCGCCTCCGGTGAGCTGGAGCACGACGCTGCGCGCAGCAGGGGAGCTCTGCGAGTCGAGCAGCGCGTCGGCGAGCGCCTGCGCCGGCGTGCCCGCCGCATGAACCGCCTGCAGATCGGCGAGGACGTCGAGGCCGTCGCCGGCGGCGCGCTCGATGACGATCGGGATCGTGCGGGCGCGCGCCAGGCTTGCGGGCTCCTCGGCGAAATAGTCGAACAGCGAGTCGGGCTCGCCCGCGCGACTGTGCGCGGGATCGAGCGGAAGCTCGGCCGCGACAAAGGTCGGCAGGTCGCCGGCCGCGGCCTCCACGGTGACGCTGGCGGTCAGCGTGCGGACGTCGAGCACGTCCGCGTCGCCTGGATTGGCGGGCGTCGGAAAACGGGCCTGTAGCTCCTGCATCGTGGCGATGTCGGCGGACCCGTCAGTGCCCAGCCGCCATGTCTGGCCGAGCGCATCGCGTCGGACGATGCGGAACTCGCCGCCGGTTGCGTTCGCGTTGCGCACCCAAACGATGTCGCGATCGGCCGCAGCCTTCAGCGACACGCGCCCGTCCACCCCGCGCGACAGGCGGTTGGGGCCGAGCTGGAGCGTGATCGTCACTCGCCCGTCGCCCGCGGTTCCCGGGAAGCGGGCGCGGACGCCGAAGTCGAGGAGCCCGGCCTCCGGCGCGTCGGGCGGCGCGGTGGTCGCCTGCGCAAAGCCGGTCAGCGTGTCCGACTGCGGCGTGAAGGTGCGTGCGACATACAGCCGCTTGCCGCCTTCCTCGAAGAACGCGCGAACTGCGTTCCACATGTAATTATCGCTTTCACCCCCGTCGGAAAAGGCGAGGCGGGCCTTGCCGCCGTAAACGCGTTCGTATTCGACCAGGCTGGTGATCACTTCGGGTTCGATGTCGAGCGGGCCGTAGCGCGTCGGACCGACGAAACCGGTGGTCGTCGTGCTGACCCCCTCAATCGACTTGGCGCGAAAGGAGACTTCTTCGATGAAGACGCCGGGGGCGAGATATTCGGGCATGGGAGGCTGCTCCTCGCTGTCAGTCGACGCCCAGGTGAAGGGCGCTGGAGTTTTCGGTACGAACGGTAAGTGCGCGGCCGAGGCTCAGCATCTGCGGCGGCAACGGATCGGACGCATCGGCGTAGAGCGTGGCTGGAGAAGCAAGCTGCGCCGTCACCGCGGCCAGAGAGGGCGCTGCGTCCGGCGACAGCAGGCTTGCATAGGCGGCGAGCGTGATCGGCCAGCGATAGTCGGTGATCGCGGGCGGTGACGCGGCGATCGTTGGTCGAGGCATCGGCGGATAGGGGAAGAACAGCGCGACCTGCCCGTCGGGCCCGGCCATGCCGATCGCGCGGGTACGTCCGTCGTAGCTTGCGGTGACGAGCGCCCAAGCCGCGGGCGCGCCGGTCGCCCGGTCGACCAGGGTGGCGCGGATCTCGGCCATCGGCGCGGGAAGGTTGCGCGAAGCGGCGGAGAAGAGCGGCAGCCAGCCGTCGGCAACCGCGCCGTCCGGGGGCGCATCGACGAGCGGCAGCAGCGGCGGGCGGGGCAGCGTCGGCCATTCGGGCCAGGCGTAAAGCCCGCGGTGCGGAAGCCGTACGGTTATGCTCAGCGGCAGGAAGCGGCCGAGCGTGTCGCGGACCTCCAATCGGTAGTCGCGCTGGAGGGTCGACAAGTCGGCGGTCTCGCTCAGCTCGGCATCGCCGATGCCGGGCAGCCTGCGCGCAAACCACACGCCGCTCCGGTTAACCGCGACCGGCACGCTTCGCCCGCCGCTCGCGGTGAGCCTCACGGTCAGCCCTTCGTCGACGCGTGCGCCGGTGGCAACGTCGCGGAACACGACGCCAAATGGTGCCGGCAGGGTGATCCGCTCGAGCACAAGGGCGGCCGCGGCGCTCATGCGGGCGCCTTCGCCATGTCGAAGCGGCGCTCCTGGACAAGCGGGAACTCGTCGATGCCCGCCTCGCTGTCGAGCAGCAGCAGACGCATGACATAGGTGGCCGACGGCGGCAGCGCCTTTATGCGATCCCAGAGCGTCAGGTAATCGGCGAGAACCAGCGGGTCGTTGAGCAGGTCGACCGACTCCACGTCGGCGAACACGTCGCTCTCCGCAAGCGCGTGGTTTAGCTGGGTCGCGACCAGCGGGCCCAGATCTTCCATCGCGCGCAGCAGCCAGCCGAGCAGCCGCTGCTGGCGCTCGGCCTGATCGGCGAACGGGACGATGAGGTAGCTCAAGTCGATCGGCAGCGACGGACGGAAGCGCCGCCCGATCGCGTCGGTTCGCGGCGGCAGATTGCGCCGCGCAGTATTGGGTGTGACCCGCCACAGGCAGATCGCGATCCCCTCGTTCATTGGCGTCGCGAAATCCTTGGGCTGATAGAGTTCGATGGCGAGACCCGAGCCAAAGGCGTCGCGCGGGTAGCGGTCGCGGAGCAGCGACTGGAGCGTGGCGCTGGTGGCCGCGATGGCGTGAAAGCTCGCCATCAACCTACCCCGACGACCGCGGTCGCCAGACGCCGATCGAGCGCCACCGCCTCGCGCTCCAGCCGCACCAATTCACCGCGCTCGCCGCCATTGGACAGCGCCAGGATCGAAAGCCTGGGTTGGGCGAGCACCGCGGCGAGGCACCCCCCGGCATGCGGATCGTCGAGAACGACCAGCAGGTCCGCGTTTGCCGCGCGCGCCTGCTCTAAGGCGTCTTCTCCGGGCTGCGCCTTGCCTGCGATCTCCACGGCCCAATGCTCGCCGAGCAGCTGGACGACCAGGTCCGCGAGCATCGCGGGCATGGCTCCCAGCTGAACGCGGATAGGCGGCATCGACGAGCCCTCAAGCGTGAAGGCGCGACGCTAGACCCGGCCGTACTGTGCCGCGAGCCGCCGAATGGGCCCGGGCCATCAGGGGCGGGAAGGGCGCTGACCCGAATGGTCCATGCCGATTGACGTTACGGCACGGCCGACTGCACCTTTTCCGTGCGGACCGGATGCGCTATGAACCAGCTCACAAGCCACCCCCGGCCGGCGGTCGCCTTCGGGCACGGGGTTCGTGTGGATGACCGGTCCCGGGTGTTGCCCGGCGCAGAGGCGCAGCGGCCGGTGTTGCGTTCGTTTTCCGATCAGGGCGTGGCGTCATCCGGCGCGACGTCGCGGCTTGCGAAGGGGAATATGGCGGTGTTTCAGTCGGGTTGGATCGCTGCGGCGGGACGGCGGCAGCCCAGCGTGCTGGTCGTCAGCGACCTGCTGCTGTGCCGCGAAGGCGTGGCGAGCGGCCTGCGGTCAGCGGGGACGCTCGCAGTCGGCGGCTCCGCGGCGTCGGCGGGGGCCGAATCGGCGTTGGCCGCGGTGCGCCCGGATGCGGTGCTGATCGACGTGTCCGCACCGCGGATGCTGGAACTCGCCGCGCGGTTGCGCGCCAGCGCGCCGGGTGTGCCGATCGTCGGGTTCGGCATCGGGGACGAGGCGGCCGATGCGCTCGCCTGTGCCGAGGCCGGGCTCGTCGGTTTCGTCGGGCGTGAGGGGACGGTCGAAGACCTCGCCGCTGCGGTCATCGCGGCGCTTGCCGGGGAAGTGCGATGCTCGCCGCAAGTGACCGCTCTGTTGTGCGACCGCGTGGCGGCGCTCGCCCGCAGCCGTGGCGCGCCTGCGACGGCGCTGACCCTGCGTGAGCGACAGGTGGCGGAACTGGTCAGCGATGGATTATCGAACAAGCAGATCGCGCTCAGGCTGGGGATCGGTCCCGCGACGGTCAAGAATCATGTGCACGCCATTCTGGAGAAACTGGGCGCGGCGCGGCGGGGTGCGATCGGGCGGGGGCTCGTCGCGGAGCGCGCGGCTATCTGAAGCGCGCCGGGTCCGTCACGTCACCACGAGGATTGGAACCAGGATCGTCGCCCAGCAGGCGACCGACAGCGGCGCTGCGACGAGCACGCCCCGGATGAACCTTTCGCCTTTGGTCATCGCTCTCTCCTGCCCCGATCTTTCGCCCGGGCGTCATTGTCTTGTAAGAATGGACAGGGCGGCGGAATGTTCCCGCTATCACCTGAGGGGCTTCCGGCCCGCTCAGCGTCGAGTGGCGCCCGCCGCGCGAACGTCCGAGATTGACGGCCAGCCGTTGACCGCCATCATCAGGTCAGCCTCGGCAAGCATGGAGCGCAGGACATGGGCACACCCCGCCGCGCCGTC
>SXHP01000154.1 GCA_005773165.1 Sphingomonadales bacterium
CGAGGACCATTCCGCCGCGGTCGTGACGTGGAAGCTTATGCGCGCCCGGATCATCAAGAGCACGATGGGCCCGTTCAACGCCAAGGGCCCCGACGTGGCGATGGAGGAGATGGTCCTCGCCTACGAACGGCTGGAGATGGAATAAGCGCATGTACGCGCGCTACCGCATCCCCGGCATCCGCTTCGACGCGGTGACGCCTGCGGCGACCGACGGGTTGCCGCGGATGGATGTGGCGGTGTTCGTCGGCTTTGCGGCGTCTGGCCCGATGCACCGGCCGGTGCTGGTCGAGGACGTCGCGGGCTTCGCGGCGGTGTTCGGGGGGACGCTGCCGCTCGCGCACGATCCGGAACGCGGCGTTGCGGCGACCGCCGCGCTCGCGCCCGCGGTGCGCGCCTTCTTCTCGCAAGGGGGCCGCCGCTGCTGGGTGATCCGTGTAGCCTGGACCAAGCCTCTACGCGCTGCCTGGGGCGTGCCCACCAGCAATACCCCGGCCGCGAGCGCGCGCCGCGTCGCGCTGCCGGGACTGCTCGCGCTCAACCCCAATGACGGCGCGCGGCGGCGACGTTATGCGCCTCTCCGCCCTGCCATCGCCGAGGCGCGCAGCTTGGGGAGTTGGGCGGACGGCGTGCGCGCGCGGACTCGCGCCGAACGTCTCGCGTTTCCGCTCGACATCGTCCGGCGCAACCGTCTCCGGCTGACCTTCACCGCTCCGAACTGGCTTCGAGCGGGCGAACTGATCGAGCTCGCAGACCAGGACGGTACGATCGCCTACCTCCGCACCTCCGCCGTGTCGGCGGGCATGGCGACCGCGACCCCGCTCGCCAGCTTCCGGCGCCTGGGGCAAATGGAACCGCTCGCAATGGGGAGCGCGGAGCCCCTCGGGCGAGCAGCGCGGGGCGCGGGCTTCGAGGTCGATGAAGAGGGCGTGGCGCGCGTCGTGTTCGGCGAGGGCCGACGGCCCAAAGCTGCGACGCCGGGAAGCTGGCTACGCTGGCACGACGGCGCGCGCGAGGTGCTGGTGGCGGTGGACGCGGTCGCCGAAGACGTCGCGAGCGGGCGCGCCTGGCGTCGGCTCCTCCCCGGGATCCCCACGGGCCCGCTGCTCGCCGCACGGCTCCGCTTTGCGCTCGGCGTCGAGAACGGCCGGAGCCCGTCGGACGAGTTCGTCTTCGGCCTTGATCCGGCGGGCGCCGTGGCTTGGGCGCGCAATTTGCCCGACGACCGCCACTATGCCGACCCGTCTGAGACCGCCGCAGCCCGTCCTCCGCTTTCGGTCGACGCCGCGTCGCCACCGCCGATCGCCTGGCTGCCGCTCGGCCTCGACGATGGGTGGAGCGTCTTCGCTGACCCGCTGCCGGTTGTCCGTACGGCGATCGAACGCGACGGCCTGTCGCGCTTCGACCCGCGCCTGTTCCTTGATCCTGCGCTCGCCGATCTGTCGAGCGCGGCGCTTGCCGATGAGGCGGTCCGCATCCGCGACGTCGAGGGCCGCGCCTTGCTAGGGCTTCACGGCGCGTTCCATGTCTCGGGCGCAGGCCGCGACACGGATGCGACGCTGCTTGCGGTCCCGGACGCGGTCCATCCCGGCTGGGCGCGTCGCAAGGTCGAGCCGCTGCCGCCTGCCCCCGATCCGAACGCTGCGCCTCCCGCGAACTGGACCGAGCATCGCGGTCCCTGTGCAGTCGCAGCCGCCGATGTCGATCGACCCGATTGGGGCCGCTTTCTGGATTGCGATACGCGCGTCCTGCCCACTCCTGTGCTCACGCCCTTCAACCAGGCCCAGCCCCCCGGTACGCTTGTCCTGACCTGGACCGCCGCAACCCCGGACGCCGTCTACACGCTGGAAGAGGCGGCGGAGGCCGACCTGTCCGACGCGCAGGAGATCTGGACCGGTACCGACCTCCAAGCCATCGTCACGGTTCCGCGCGAAGGGGTGTACCGGTATCGCCTGACTGCCCGCGAGGGCGCGGACGTGAGCGCTCCCTCGGCAGTCGCTGTTGCGGTGACCGCGCGCGCCTGGGCGCTCAAGCCCGCCGCCGCATTCGACGCGCCGGAGGAGAAGGTGCTCCTCACCCTTCACCAAGCGATCCTGCGCACCGCTGCAGCTTCGGGCGAGATGTTTGCGATGCTCTCGCTCCCGCGCCATTTCCGCACCCCCGCCGCGACTCGTCATGCCGAGCGTCTCATGGCGCTCGCGACAGCCGACCCGGCCGAACAGCGCGCGCTGTCCTTCGGCGCGCTCTACCATCCGTGGCTTGTCACGCCGTCCGGCGATGCGGACGCGCCCGCGCTGATCGAACTGCCTCCCGACGGCGCGGCGGCGGGCATAGCCGCCGCCCGTGCGCTCGCCCGCGGCGCATGGATCGCCCCCGCTAACGTGGGCGTCCGAGATATCGTCGCGCTCGCCGGACCGATCGACGACGCGGACCGCCAGCCGCTCGGCGAGGCGGGGCTCAACCTCGTTCGGCGCGACGCGCGCGGGTTTCTGGTGCTTGACGCGCAGACGCTCTCGCCCGAGCCTGAATGGCGGCAGATCAACGTGCGTCGCCTCCTGATCCTGCTCCGCCGCACCGCGCTGGAGCGAGGCCGCCGCTACGTCTTCGAGCCGAACGGCGACGTGCTGCGCCGCGCGGTGGAGCGCGGCTTCACCCAAATGCTCGACGAGCTGTTCCGAAGGGGCGCCTTCGCGGGCAAGGGTCGCGAGGACAGCTTTCGCCTCGTCGTGAACCCGACCTCGCAGGACCGCGACGCCGGGCGGCTCGTCGTCGAGATCGGCGTGGCCCCGTCGCAACCGATGCGCTTTATCACCGTCCGCCTCGTCCAGTCGGGCGAGCGCTTCTCGGTCGCGGAGGAGCGGTGATGGTCCCGTTCACCGCCTTCAACGTCTCGGTCGAGATCAACCGCGACGGGGGTCCGCTCGTTCACGCCGCCTTCGCCGAGTGCGACGGACTGGAAATGACGATTGACGTCAAGACGATCCGCGAGGGCGGCGCCAACGACCGCGCGCACCGGGTCGGGGGCGCGGTGTCCTACGCCAACTTGACGCTCAAGCGCGGCATGACGACGAGCTTCGACCTGTGGACCTGGTTTCGCGACACCGTCGACGACCCGCGTGTCCGCGCCGACGCCGAGGTCGTCGTCCTCGCTGCCGACGGCGCGACCGAGCGCGCCCGCTTCCAGCTAACGCGTTGCATGCCCGTCAAATTGAAGGCTCCGCCGCTGAACGCTGCTCAGGGCGGGGTCGCAGTGGAAGAGCTGCAGATGGCGTACGAGACCATTAAGCTGGTGGCGGGGCGCGGCTGATGGCGGGGCTCCTCAAAGCGCGGCTGATCGAGCTGGAGCCCGACTTCAAGACCGAGAAGTCGGGCGGGCAGGACGTCACCGTCCAGTTCAACCCCGATACGCTGAAGGTCACCTTCGCCAATCAGCTCGTCCAGCCGCAGGGCGGCGATCAGGCGGCGGGCAGCAGCGGCCGCCAGTTCGTCGGCGCGGGCACCACCAAGCTCGCGCTCACCCTCTGGTTCGACGTCACCGCGATGGTCGAGGACGCGGTCGACGACGGGCGGCGGCTGACCCAGAAGGTCATCTTCTTCATGACCCCCGCCAAGGACAGCGGCGACCCGCAAAAGCTGGTGCCGCCACCCACGCGCTTCTTATGGGGCTCGTTCATCTTCGACGGGATCGTCGAGGGGCTGGAGGAGAATCTCGAATTCTTCTCGCCCGACGGCAAACCCTTGCGCGCCAGCATCGCTTTGACGCTGGGTCAGCAGAAGATCCTGGAGACGAGCTTCCAAGGAGACGGCAAGGTCCCGTCCGCCCCCGGCCGCACGCCCCTCGCCGCCGCGCGCGCGGGCGACACGCTGCAGGGGCTCGTCGGCCGCGGCATGGGAATGCTCGGCAAGGTCGATTGGCAGTCGATCGCCGCCAAGAACGGCATCGAGGATCCGCTCAGGATGAAGCCGGGTCAACTCGTCGACGTGAGCCGCCCATGATGAGGAGCCCGCCATGCCGATAGCGATCAACGAGTTTGAGGCGGTCGCGGACGCTCCCGCGCCCGCCTCCGAGCGGCGCGACGCTGCCGCGGAGCGCCGCTCGATCGAGCCGCAGCGGCTTCAGCCCGCGCTGTCCCGCCTCCACGCCCGCGCACGGCGAACCTGGGCGCACTGATGGCGAGCGCTCCCGCCCTCCTCTTGCGCTCGGCGCGGCCGGTTCTGGAGATCGGCGGCGAGCGACGGCCGCTTGTCGAGGCGGCGCTGCTGACGATGGAGATCGCCGACCGAGTGGAGGGCATGGCGCGCGCCGAGATCGTGCTCGGCAACTGGGGCGGCGCAGATAGGCCCGGCTTCCAGCATTTCGACCGCGAGGTAATCGATTTCGGCAAGCCGGTGAAGGTGACGCTGGCGGGCGAGACGCTGTTCGACGGCCGGATCAGCGCGATCACCGCCGATTACCCCGACGGCGGACCGCCGTCCGTCGGTCTCCTCGCCGAGGACCGGCTTCAGGACCTGCGCATGACCCGGCGGACCCGCTCCTTTGCGGATGCGTCGCTGGCCGACGCGGTGCGCCGGATCGCGGGCGATCATGGCCTCGAGCCGCAGGTGGACCTCGACGGTCCGACCGCGCCGATTCTGGCGCAGGTCAATCAGAGCGATCTGGCGTTCCTCTTCGACTGCGCGCGTCGGGAGGACGCGCACGTCTGGGTCGAGGGGACAACGCTCCACGCGGCCGCCGCCCGCCCCGACGAGAAGGTCGAGCTCCGCTGGGCGGGCACGCTTCGCGAGTTCCACGTCACCGCAGACCTCGCAGACCAACGCACCGCCGTGGTCGCGGCGGGCTGGGACGTCGCCGCCAAGGAGACCGCACGCAACCGCGCCGACGCAGGCTCGATCGGCAACGAGCTCGGCGACACCGATAGCGGCGCGGCCATTCTCCAGCAGACATTGGGCGAGCGCACCGATGCGATCGTGCATGGCGTCCTCCGCAACGCGCAGGAGGCCCGCGCGCTTGCGGAAGCGAGTTTCCGCTACGCCGCCCGCCGCTTCGTCACCGGCGAGGGGATCGCAGAGACGAGCGCCGGCTTGCGCGTCGGCGCTACGCTGGCGCTCTCCGGCTTGGGCCCGCTGTTCGATGGCGACTACCGCGCCACCCAGGTCACTCACCGCTTCGACCTCGCCGACGGCCTGCGGACGAAATTCGGGTGCGAGCGCCCCGGAATCGGCAGACCATGACCCGCCTCCTCGACATCGACCGCGCCGACGCTCAGGTTCATGAGCGCGTGCCCGACGGCTGGGGCGGGCGCTGGTACGGGGTCGCCCCCGCGCTCGTGACCGATATCCAGGATCCCGAGGGTCAGGGGCGGGTCCGGATCACCCTCCCCTGGTCGCCCGACGGCGGTGGCGCGAGCTATGGCGCCTGGGCGCGCACCGCGACGCTCTTCGCGGGCGACGATCGTGGAAGCTGGTTCATGCCCGACGTCGGCGACGAGGTGCTCGTCGCTTTCGAACACGGCTCGCCGACGCGCCCCTATGTTCTCGGCGGCCTGTGGAACGGCAAGGACAAACCTCCGGAGGCGATGGAGAGCCGCAACGCGGTCAAATCGATTCGCAGCCGCAACGGGGTCAAGCTCACCCTCGACGACTCCGACGGCCAGGAGCGCTTCCGCGTCGAGACGCCCGGGGGTCAGAGCGTGACGCTGAAGGACGGACCCGGCGCGGTCACGGTTGAGGACTCGAACGGCAACAGCATCAGGCTGGAGACCGGCGGGGTCACGATCACCGCCGCCGCCAACGTCACGGACACCGCGCCGCAGGTCGCGGTCTCCGCGGGGATGGTGACGGTGGATGCGGCCATGTCGAAGTTTTCGGGCGTCGTTCAATGCGATACGATGATCTCAAATACCGTCATTTCCGCGACTTACACGCCCGGCGCAGGGAATATCTGGTGATGGCGACGCAGCTTGCTCCTCATCCCGTCACCTGGGCCCCCCCGCGACCCCTGTGGTGGGGCGGCGAGCCGGGCGTCATGACCCCCCAGATCTTGCGGTTCGCCACCGACGACTTCATGGAGCAGGCGATCGCGACGCTTGCGGAGGAGCCCGCTCGGATCGGTGAGCGGATCGCCCGCCCCGAAACCTGGCGCACTCCGGCGGCGGACCTCGCCGCGGCCGATCTCGTCCAGCGCGTTCCCGTGCCTGCCGCCGCCTCCGCGTCCAAGCGCGCGCGCCTGCTTACGCAGCCCGGCCGTCCCGCACTCGCGCCGCGTGGGTCCGAGATGCTCAAGCTCTACCAGCCCGCGCATCAACGCCATTATCTTGTCGCCGCCAGCCTCGCCTGCCGCCTCCCCGGCCTTCCCGAGCGGACGCTCGGCGGCGCGAACGAGACGGTGCATTTCGTTCTCCGCCGCATGCTTCCCGCCTCGGCCTCGGCGAGCGGTGATCAGACACTGGTTGAATACGCCCATATCGGCGGCGAGGAGACTCGCTGGAGGCGGGTCGGCGACGACGACGCGGTGCTCGCGCCCGGGGAGGAGCTGCTCCCGCTCTTCCCCCTGACCCACCGCGACGACGTCGGCAAGCCGCGCACGCTATGGGCAGGCCTCATCCCGGTCGGACGACGCGAAGCGTACCTCGGCGCGGCAGTCGACCGCGTCGCCGTCACGCTCGCCGAAGGCCAGATTGCCGCGCTCCGTCCTGGAGCGCCCCCGTTCAAGCCGCTGTCCCGCACCGCACGCACGACCCAGCTCCGCATGGATGTGATCGAGCCATGGAAGGCGATGGTCCGCGCCGCGGTGAAGGCGCAGGCCGACGGCCAGGGGGGCGAGGATCCCGGCTTCGCGCTGCGCGCGCGTCGCATCCTCGACTATGATCTGCAGTTCCAGATGCAGAGCTGGCCGGTCCTTCTCGATCTGGCCGACTGGATCGCCGCCGAGCTTCCCCGCCTCTGGGGCGCCATCATTGCGAATTCAGCCGCCGGACTGTCCGCATCGGAAGCGGCCGCGTTCGCATGGCTGGGCGCGGCCAACGCGAACACGCTGATCTTGGCGATGCGAAACCCCGCTGCGCCCGGCGACGATCTGAAGCCGATGGCGGCCTCGCTCCGCCAAGCGCTCGCGGTTATCCGCAGCGACGCCAACCGCGCGTTGATCGAAGAGGCGACGACCCATTACGCCTTCGCAGCCGCGACCGGGGACAAGGCGCGCTGGCCGAACGTCCATTTCGCGCTCGCCGGGCTCGACATCAACGGCGTCGCGCACGGACCGTTCGAGGCCGCGGCGACGCTTCTCGCACCCGAGCCGGAACCTGTTATCGCTTCGCCAAGCGCCGCGCCCGGCTCCGGCCCGGACGTCGCCGAAGCGCTCGACAAAGTCGCAGCCCTGTTCGCCCGCCTGCTGCCGGTCACCGATGAGGCGGCGGCGCGACCGCTGCCCTTCGCGATGCGGCTGCGCGACACGATGGTCCAGACGGCGGGCGATCCCGGACTTTTCGTGATCCGCATGGTTCACATCAACGCGGATTGCGGTCCCTTGCACCCGCCCACCCTTTCCGATCCCACCGAACGGTTTCGCATGGCGAGCTTTTTCGACAGCGATGCGCCAGTCCGTCCTTTGCGCATCACACTGCCAGGCGACACCAGCCCCGCAGGACTTCGCAAACATGGTCGCGGAACGGCGTTCGTCATGTCGGATCTGCTGTGCGGTCAGGTGCAGCGCGCGAAAGGTCTCGGCTTCGTCGACCTCGTCCGCCAGGTCCTGCCCTGGCCGCTCCACAAGGACATCGACGTGGGCGACGGCGGCGGCTGCAAGGACGGCGGCGGCGCGGAGATCGGGATGATCTGCTCGCTGTCCATCCCGATCATCACGCTTTGCGCGCTGATCCTGTTGATGATCATCGTCACCCTGCTCGACGTCATCTTCCGCTGGCTGCCCTGGTTCATCGCCTGCTTTCCCATCCCCAAGCTGAAGGGAAAGGCGGCATGAGCCCGTTCGGGAAAGGCGTCGGCTTCCCCTTCGCGGTCGGCGCGGACGGCCGCATCCGCTGGTCGGACGGGGAAACGAACATCCGCGAGGCGATCCGCATCATCCTGTCGACCGAGCGCGGCGAGCGGATCGCGCTGGCGGACTTCGGGGCAGGTCTCGCCCGCTGGCTGTTCGAGCCCAACAACCCGGGCACCCACGCGCGCCTCGCCGATGCGATCGGCGACGCGCTGAAACGCTGGGAGCCGCGGATCGCGGTTGAGGACGTGCGGGTCTCCGGCGATCCCGCCGATGATACCGCCGCGCTCGCGGTCGTCGCCTATCGGCTCGTTGCGACCGGTGCCGCCGAGCGGATCAGCTTGTCCGTGCCGTTGAGCAGGAGCTGACCGGTGCCGCTCGCTCCGCCTCCCATCGACACGCGCACCTACCGCCAACTCGTCGACGAGACGCTGGCCCGCGTCCCCGTCCATACCCCCGAATGGACCAACTTCACCAGCGCCGACCCTGGGGTGACTTTGGTCCAGCTGTTCGCGTTCCTGACGGAAAGTCTTCTGTATCGCGCGAACCAGATCCCGGAGCGCAATCGCGCCAAGTTCCTCCAGCTCCTCGGCGTGCCGCTGCGTACCGCCAGCGACTCGCGCGGCCTTGTCACCTTCGCCAACGAGCGCGGCGCTCTGGAGAGCCGCACTCTGCAGGGCGACTTGGAACTGGTCGCGGGCGAGATGCCTTTCCGCACAATTTCGGGCCTCGACGTGCTCCCGGTCGAGGCGCGGCTGTTCACCAAGCGCAGCGCCGAGCCGACCGAGGCGATGCTCGATTACTATGCGCTGCTCTACGCAAGCTACGGCAGCGCGCTTCCGGGCGGCCTGTCCTATTACCAGACCGTGCCGTTCGACCCCGCGCAGGGTCCGATCGATCTCGCCGACACCGTCGATCGCTCGCTCTGGATCGCGCTGCTGGGCCGTCCTGCCGATGCGATGACCGGCGCTCCCGACCCCTGGATCAAGGTGCGCGAAACTCTGGGGGGCAGGACGCTGTCGCTCGGTCTTGCGCCGACCACCGAGGTCGAACTGGTCACCGCCGCGCCGGGACAACCTGTCGTCACCAGCGAACTCCTGGCCTTCGAGCTTCCGCAGCCGACCGCGGACGGCAGCCTGCTCTTCGACGCGACGGGCAAGCCCCAGCCGAGCTATCGCCGTCTCGCCGCGCGCGCCGATTTCGATCCCCTGACCGCGCCCGGCGTGGTCCAGCTCTCGCTGCCCGCGGCCGATGCTCTCGTGAGCTGGCGCAATCTCGATCCGCTGGAGAGCGGTGTCGGCGACCTGCCCCCTGCGCTCGACGATACCGCGCTCGACGCGCGGCTCGTTACCTGGCTGCGCGTCCGCGCCACCGGCGCCGCCAAGGTGCGGCTGCGCTGGGCCGGCATCAACGCCGTCTTCGCGCACCAGCGCACCCGTGTTCGCGCCGAGCGGTTGGCCGACGGCGACGGCACGCCCGATCAGGTCCGCCGTCTCGCCCATGCGCCGGTGCTCGCCGATGGAGTAACGATCACGTCCGTAGCCGCGGACGAGGAGACGGTCTGGTCGCCGGTGGATGACCTGCTCGCCGCAGCGCCGGAGGTGCCGCTGCCCGGGGCCGAGATTCCGCAGGCGGGTGCCAACGTTTTCCTGCTTGATGCCGAAGCGGGCACGATCACCTTTGGTGACGGGCTCGCCGGGCGGCGCCCGCCCGCCGGTGCGCGCCTTTACGCGCGCTATGACCATTCGGAAGGCGCGGAGGGCAACGTCGGCGCAGGCGCGATCAAGGCAGGGCCGCTGGTGCCCGCAGGGTTCACCGCCACCAATCCGCTGCCGACCTGGGGCGGCAGCGACGCCGAGACCGTCGTCGACGGCGAGAAGCAGGTCCGCCGGATGCTCCAGCATCGCGACCGGCTGGTCACCGCCGACGACTTCCGCGCCATCGCGCGGCGCACGCCGGGGGTCGAGATCGGCCGAGTCGAAGTGCTTCCCGCCTGGCACCCCGCCCTGGCGCCCGCCGCGGTCGGCGCAGCGCCCGGCGCGGTCACGCTGCTCGCCATTCCCCGGAACGATCCGGCGCACCCCGATGCGCCCCGAGCTGACCGCCGCTTCCTGGACGCGATCTGCCGCTATTGCGACCCGCGGCGGCTGGTGACGACCGAGCTCCTCCTAACCGGCGCGGTTTACAAGCCGATTTGGATATCGGTCGGAATCGAGGTCGCAGGCGGACTGTCAATCGCCGAGATCACCGAAGCGGTCGGCCAGCGGGTTCGCGCGGCCTTGAGCCCGCTGCCGCCCGTGGACACGACGCTCGACGACCAGGAGCTCGCGTTGTACGCGCCAGAGGGCGATCCGGCGATCCGCGGCTGGCCGCTCAATCGCGACGTCCACCAAGGCGCGCTCCTCGCCGAAGTCGCTCGGGTTTCCGGGGTGGTCCAGGTCACTGGCGTCCAGCTCGCGCTCGGCAACGGCGGCCCCGTCGCGTCGGTGCCGATCGATGGGATCGAACTGCCCGAGCTGGTCGGTCTTTCGGTCGTCGCGGGTGATCCCGTCGACCTGCAGATCCTACGGGGTGACGCGGGCGCGGGTCCTGCCGGCGACGCGCCGCCACGCCTGCCCGTGCCCGTCGCGGCGGAGACGTGCTGATGAACCCCGACGGTCAGCGTCACCACCTGCTGCTTGGCCGCCCCGATTGGGCGCGAGCGCAAGCATCCGATGGTACGCCGCTGGCCGACGTCTGGGCGAAAGTGGTCGAGGAACGCGCGGAGGACGCGCCCGGGTGGGACGAGGGTCGGCAAGAGCTGACCCTTGCGCCGCGCGCCGAGATGCTGCGGGCCACCCCGGGCGAGACGGCTCCCGCGCTCGACAGCCGTCAGGCGACGGCCGCCGACCGGAACGGCAACGTCTATTGGATCGCTCGCGACGCGGTCAGCTTGATGGTCAGGTCGAGCGGAGACGGTCGGGTCAGCGCGTTCTGGCCCGATCCCCGCGCAGGTCGTGCTCCCCGCGACCTGTTCGCGGACGTCGCCACCCCCGAGCGTCCTGCGCACCGCTACGTCGCGCTGGCGGTCACCGGCGACGCCTGGCTCGTCGCGGCGTTCGAGAGCGGCACCGGCAACGGGCACGACGCCTTCGATCTCGTCGCGGGCGGTCCGCCGATGACGACTCTCTGGCCAGCCGGCATCCGTAGCGCCTTCGATCTGTCTCCTCGTGCCGACCGCGGCCTGCTCGTCCTCGATCGCACCGGCAAGCGGCTGGTGACGCTTGATGCCGGGCTCGCGATAGAGCGAGCGACCGGAGGGTCAGCCGAACTCGATCTCTTCCAGCCAACCGTCGGCGAGCCGCGCATCCATCGCGGCGAGTTCGCCGCACCCGGACGCGATCTCGTGCCCATTATCGGCGCCGCCGACCCGATCGCAGTCGAGGCGCTCGCCGACGGCCGCGTCGCCCTGCTCACCCGTGCGCCCGACCGGCTGTGGCTGCTTGACCAAACGGGCGAGCCCATCGCCGAACCGCTCGCGCTCGATATCGCGCCGCTCGATCTCCTCATGGGCGAGGTGCTGTTGCGCGGAGGCGAGCGCGTGCTGCGGCTGCTCGTCGCGGGCGGGGTCGGCAACCAGCTCCAGGCGTTTCGCATCGACGCCACAGGCGCACATGCGACGGCCGAGATGTTCCCACTGCGACGTTACGGCGGACGGGCGCTCGTCGCAATCTCCGGCCGCGCAAGCTATGACACGGGCGAGGTCCCGGCCTTCGTGCCGGTCGTGGAACGCGCCCAGCGGCGCTACGCGACCCACGCCGTCTTCCTATCGCCGGTGTTCGACGGCGCTACGCCGCAGACGATTTGGGACCGGCTGTCGTTCGACGCTTGCGTGCCGCCGGGCACTCGCATCACCGTGGAGGCGCGCGCGGCCGACGATCGCGACGGAGACACGCTCCCCGCCCCTTGGAGTCCGCAGCCGTCGCCTGCGATGGCGAGCGAGGCGCCGATCGCATGGTACGGCGCAGCGGCGGTCGCTCCAGCGGATCGGCGCGCGGGACGGG
Source organism: Sphingomonadales bacterium (assembly GCA_005773165.1). Lineage (GTDB taxonomy): Bacteria > Pseudomonadota > Alphaproteobacteria > Sphingomonadales > Sphingomonadaceae > Sphingomonas. The sequence continues at coordinate 12,034 of SXHP01000154.1, forward strand.
GCATTTGGGAGCTCCTCTTTCAACGCGTTTCCGGCCGCTATGCGCAAATGCGGATCACCTTGACCGCCGATGGAGACGCCACGCCCCGCCTTCGCGCAATGCGCGCGTCCTACCCGCGGGTGTCCTGGTCGGAGCGCTATCTGCCGTCGGTGTACCGGGAGGAGCCCGGGCCCGCAGACTTGCTGGAGCGCTTTCTCGCCAACTTCCAGGGCGTCACGGCGGGGATCGAAGCCAGGATAGCCGGCGCGCAGGCGCTGTTCGACGCGCGCACCGCTCCGCGGGAGGCGCTCGACTGGTTGGCCGACTGGTTCGACGTCGCGCTCGATCCAGCATGGGAGGAGTCGCGGCGGCGGCGCTTCATCGCGCACGCCGCCACCTTCTTCGGCTGGCGCGGCACAGTCCGCGGGCTGCAGGCGGCGCTGACGCTGGCGTTCGGCTCGGACACGAAAGGCACGCTGTTCGGTGATGCCGACGCTTGCTGCGCCGATTGCGGAGGGAGCAGCGGCGTTCGCATCGTCGAGGCATGGCTCACCCGTCGCACGCCGCCGGTCGTCGTCGGCGATCCGACAGAGCCCTTCGGCCTCGACCTGGCGCTTCCTGGCGAGCGCTGGACGCCTGCGGAAGGCAATGCGGGGCTCGCCGCGCGTCTCGCAGCGGCGCTGGGCCGTGCGGTGGACGGCGTCGCACCCGTTCCCCTCCACGACGCCGCAAACGAGGACGCCAGGTGGCGGCAGGCGATGGCGCAGGCGCTCGGCTTCGTGCCTGCGACCGGCCCTGCGGAGCAGGCGCTTTGGCGGCGCTTTCTCGCCGACCGCTACCGCCGGACCAGCGCCTTGGAAGCCGCGCATGGTACGGCCGCCGTCGCTTTCAGCGATATCGTACTGCCGGACCGCTTGCCGCAAACCGCGGCGGCGCAAGGCGATTGGCTTCAGTTCCAGGGTGTGCTGCTCGCCATGGCCGCGCGCGCGCACCGCTTCTCGGTGCTCATCCCGTTACGCCCAGGCGACGCGACCGACGCCTCAGCGCTCGACCGTCTTCGGAGCCTCGCCACGCGGATCGTCGATCTGGAGAAGCCTGCGCATACCGTGTTCGACATACGGTTCTTCTTCGCGATGAACCGTCTCGGCGAGGCGCGGCTGGGGCTCGACACGCGGCTGGGACAGGGAAGCCGCGCTGCCGAGCTGCTCCCGGCTGCGGTCCTCGGCCGCGCCTATGCCGGCCAGAGCTTCATCGGACCGGACGGCCCGCCCGACGCTTCGGGGCGCAGGAGGGTGGCATGCTGACGACATCACGGGAGGCGGATCATGGGATGCTGTAGCTCGGCGAGCGCAACCGCAGGCCGCGGCGTGACGGACCCGACCATGCACGTCAACTACGTCCGCGGCATGGTGCTGGGCGTCGACGATTACGTCCAGGAGTTCGCCTACCTCTCCAATCGCGATCAATGGGCGGTCCGCGATCTCATCGGCTATGGCACGGCGAGCGGACTCGCGGTGACGATCGACACCGACGGAGAGGATGGTCCGCGGATTAAGGTCACCGCGGGGTCCGCCGCCGCGCCGTCCGGCCGTCTCATCTGCGTCGGGCGGGACCAGTGCGCGCTGGTCAACGCATGGCTCGCCAAAGCCGAGAACGCGCGCGCGGTCGCCGCCAGGCTGTCGCGGGCCTCGCCCCCGGACAGCGGCGCGGTGCGGGTCTACCTGACCCTGTGCTACCGCGACTGCGCGGTCGCGCCCGTGCCGGTGCCGGGCGAGCCATGCCGCAGCGACGACGAGCTGATGCAGCCGTCGCGGATCGCCGACGACTACCTCCTGTCCTTGTCCCTCGCACCACCCGCACAGCTCGAATGGGATGCGATCCGTGCGGCCGCGGGTTGGCTCGAAGAGATTGCCAACAGCCCCGCCGCACCCCCGCTCGCTTCTCCTCCCGACTCTCGAGACAGCGAGCGCCTGCGCTCGACCAGGCTCAAGCCCGCGCGCGCCGCGCCGATCGCTGGCAGCCCGTTTCGCCCGCTTGCCCGCGAACCGCAGACCGATGCCGGGTGGGAAGCCGCGATCCGCGCCGCGTTCGACCTCATCGTCAGGGGCGAGGAGCCCGGTTCGTCGTCTCCGCCGATCGTCGTCGACAGCGACGATCAGGACGATTTCATAGCGCTGGCCCTACGCTTGTGGATCACGGAATACCGCCCCAGGTTGCTGGCGCGGCCCTGCTTCGCAGGCGAACAACCTGCGGACGATTGCGTGTTGCTCGCCGCGATAGACCTGGACGTGATCCACGCAGGCGAGAACCCCGATACGGGGTGGCAGGCGGCGCGAGCGATCGTCGACGACTCGGATCGTCCGCTGCTGTCCACTCTGCAGTGGCTGGCCGAGCTTGGCGGCGCTGCCGGTCCACGCGGGCCGGAGGGACCGCAAGGTCCGAAAGGCGATCCGGGACGGCCTGGCGACCCGGGGCCTCAGGGCGATCCTGGGCCTCAGGGCGACCCGGGCCGCCCGGGCGATCCCGGACCCCCCGGCGGCGGAGCCGCAGAAGGTCCCTTTCGCCTACGCACCGCGATCGCGCGTGGCGACATCACGCTTGATGAGAAGGTCGACTGCCTGATCATCGACGGCGAGGCGCGGGTCACTCTGCCCCCGATCACCGAGGAGCTGCACGGCCGCAGCTATTGGGTCAAGGCGATCGAAACCAAGGTTCCGGTGATCGCCGACCCGGCCTCTCCGCCGCGTGACTCGCTGGAGGGCTTCGCCGGTTCCCGCGGTCAGCTGATCCTTTCGCCGCCGCAGTCGGTCCAGCTCGTCTGCGACGCCAAATCCCGGCGCTGGTACATCATCAGCGCCTATGCGGAGAGTGGAGCCGACTGATGCCCACCGACTTCGTGCCTCTGGGCGAAACGCTCGCCGACGGCGGCATCCGCACCGTCAATTTCTTCAACGGTCGCCTGCTGACCGGCACCGACCTTGGCCGCGAGCAGCAGGCGCGGCGTCAGGCGGACGCGCTGATCGGCCAGGCGATCGGCGACGGGGTCGCACGGGGGCTGGAGGTTACCTATAAGGGCGCGATCGCGCCTGGCGGGCGGCCGGCTGCGCAGGTCTCCGCAGGGGTCGCGGTGAACCGGCAAGGCCGCGTGCTAAGTCTGGCGAACGACGTGACCCTGGCGCTCGCCCGCGGCGCATCGCCGGCCGCCGACACGGTCGCCTGCCTGTTCGGCGAATGCGCGCCCCTTGCTCCCGGGGACTATGTCGCGGGCCAGGGACTCTACCTTCTCACCATCGCTCCCGCCTTCTCCAGCGAAGGTCGTGCGGCGGTCAGCGGCCTGGCGGGCGTCGATGCGCGCTGCGCCGTGGACGTGACGGTGGAGGGCGTCCAGTTCCGCCTGCTCGCGGTGCCGACCACCATCTACGGCGGCGCCAGCTTCGGCGCGGCGACCTTCCGCAACCGCATCGCCTACCGCGCTTTCGGCGAAGGGGCGACCGCCGCCTGGGCAAGCGATCTGCTGGGGGCGAGCCCACGCGGCGACGATCTCCTCGATGATCTGCGTGATCACGGCCTGCGCGATGACGAGGTCCCGCTGGCGCTGCTCGCGTTCGCCGGAAGCTTCGGTCACCTCTTCACCGACATGTGGAGCGTCCGTCGCCCCCTCAGCCTCGCCGACGCCGCAGAGGTCGCCGCCAACCTCGCCGAGCCTCGCCGCCTTGCGGTCGGCCGCGCGATGTTCCGCCAGTTCGCAGTGCACCTCGCCGAGCTCGACATCGGGACTGCGACCGCGCAAGGAACCTTCCGATATTTGCCCCCCGCGGGGCTGATCCCGCTGGCGAACGACGCCGCCGTCCGGCGCTTCTTCGGCGCGATGAAGACGCGCGGACCGCTCCATATCGACGCGCACGCGGTCGAGCCGCTCCTGCGGGAAAGCTTCGCCATGCCCGCGATCGATACCGCCAGCGACGAGGTCGTCTGGCTCTACCGGATCGCGCAAACCCGCATGCGCGGCGCAGGTGCGATGCTGCTGTTCGCCTGCGGCCATCTCGCTCCGCGCGCGGAGGCGCGGTTCGACCTGAACTATTGGGATTTCGCCAATTACGCGCTGATCCCCTGAAGGAGTTTGCCCGCATGGCCACCTACACCAGCTACGTGAAACAAAGCGCGTCGGCGGCGATGATCGCATCGCAGTACAAGTCGTTCGTTCAAGCTAAGAAAGGAAATGCGACCACCGGACCCATCGGGACGATCGGCACGGCGCCCGGCGCCGCGAACCCGCCCAAGCCCGAGGACGAGGACATTGAGGCATTGGATCTCGCGCGCGTCCGTCCGGGCGACCTAATCACCGCGGATTTCATCAATGGGCTGATCGACGTCGTGGTCGCGATCGACGCGCGACTGCAGCGGACTGAAAAGCTGCTGGCCCCGCTGATCGAGCGCGAGCAGCGAAAGAACGACGATACGGGCTCGCCGCCGTTCGTCGGCAAACCGTGATCCGGCGGCTCGCCGACCTGACCGTGGATCGCGCCCGCGTGCGCCGGGCGACGCCGGACAGCCGCGCGCATCTGACGGCCGCGCTGATGCGCGTGTCGCCCGCAGCGATCGGCGTTCCCGCCGACGCGCTGCTCCTCGTTCGCCGCCTTTCTACGCGGGCGCGGCTGGGGCCCGGTCACCGGGCGGACCTGTTCGCGGCCGACTTGCAGGAGACGCTCCGCGAACGCCTGAGCCGCGCGCGCGCTCCCGGCGCGGCCGGACCCGACGACGACCTGCTGGTCCGTGACGAGGGGGAGCTGGCCGCCGCGGTGATTGCGGCATGGCTCGACGGCGACCCCTTGGCGATAAGAACGTGGCGGCTGACCGTTACGGCGGGGAAGCCGCCGCCTGCCTGGTGGCGGACGGCCATCCTACCCGACGCCCGCCTTATGCCGCGGGTGATCGCGGCGCTCGCTCGGCAAGGCAGGGCCGCAGCCTGGATCGCGCGCCTCGATCCCGCCGAAATCGTACACGCGCTCCGCCTGCTTGCCGACGCGCACGGCCAGCCGCAGGAGCCAGCCGCTTTGGCATTCCAGCCTCAACCTTTTTCGGCGGCTCGCGCAATCTCCGATGACCGCAGAGCCGAAGCTGCGGTGCTCGCCATCGCTCCGGAGGCGGCGACCGCGGCGCTCACAGGTCCCGCACGCGCGCTGATCGCATTGGCGCTGGTGCTCGATCGACGCCCCGCGTTCGTGCGGACGGCCCTGTTCGCACGCGCGCTGATCGTGATCGGGACCTGTCCCGCTCCGCTGCCAGCGGCTGGGGATACGGCGGTCCCGGAACAGGCTCAGTCCGCCGTTACCGGACATGCGCCTTCGCCGACGCACGACGCTCTCGATGCTGCATCCCCGGCTCGGGCGTGGCGACCTCTCACCGCGGCTCGGCAAGCGAGCGTCGGGCTTTTGCTGCCGTCAGCGGACGCCCCCGTTGAGACCCGATACGGCGGATTGTTCTTCCTCCTGAACGCGCTGATCGCCATGGAGGTCTACGGCGACTTCACGCGCCCGCTTGCGGTCCCCCACGCGCCGTCCCCTTTCGACCTGCTTGCGCTGCTCGGCCGTCGCTGGTTCGGCGCGCAGTACAGGCGCGACCCGGTCGACGCGCTGCTCGCCGGACTAGCGGGACGCGACCCGGACGAGCCGATCCGCTTTGCGCCGCCACAATGGAGTCCGCCCGGGTCGTGGCTCGCACCGTGGCCGGCTGCAAGCCCCACCGCCGGCTGGCATCCCGCGGGCTTCCCCCTTTACCCTGCCCCGGACGACCGCCGACTGCCTGGGCGACCGATGACCCGTTGGACCGCTTCGCTCGCGCTCTACCTCGAAGCGCGGCTTGCGCTTGCGCTCGCCATGTCGCCGAGAGCGGCGGTGCGCGGCACGTGCCGTCAACCGGCCGACGTGACGTGCAGCGGCGACCGCGTGACCCTGACCTTCTCCCTCGCCGCCCACCCGCTCGCGCTCCGGCTGGCGGGGCTCGACCGCGATCCCGGCTACCTGCCCGCGGCGCGCCGCGAAGTGCGTTTCGTGTTCGCATGACGGTCGTCCCGGATCTCTCCGCGATCCCGCGCACCCCGGCGGAGCATCTCCGCCTCGCGCTGATCGCCACGCTTGCGCATCTTGCGGAAGCGCTCGGCGATGCCGAAGACGGCCCGGCGTGCGCGATCCGGCATGCTCATGCGGACGTGGCGGGCGGCTTGTCCTCAGTGGCATGGGACCGGGCGGTTGAACAATGGGCCGCTTGCGATCCCGCCCTCCCCCTTGTTCGCCTGACGAACGCTGGACTACGGCCGCTTGATCTATCGCTGCTGTTGACCCTGGGCCTTGCGGAGGAGGACGCCCGCGTCGCCGACCTGCTCGACAATCGCCCATCCGCAGGATCGCTCACAGCGCTTTGGCGCATCGGTCCAAAGGGCGAGCGCGGGGCAGCGGTGCGCGCCGCATTAGCGCGCCTCGCGGACGCGGGCCTTGCAACCATCGTCGATTCGGCTGCTGCACGCCCCGAACAGCAGTTCGCGATCCACCCGCAGGTCTGGGACACGATGGCGGGCACGCCCGCCGCGCCGCCCGACACCACGATCGTCTCCCTCCAGGACCTGCCGCTGCTCTCCGACTACCACGCGGAGCCTATGCTTGCCGAGAAGATCGCGATGCTCCCCGCGATCGTCGCTGCGGGTCACGTGCTGGCGATCCGCGGCCCGGCCCGCAACGGCAGACGGACCCTGGCGGGCGCGCTCGCCCGAGCGAGCGGCACCGGGCTGATGACGATCGCGCCGGCTGTCGCAGCCGACCCGCCGCGGTGGCGCGCCGCGCTCGCGATCGCCGCCGCTGCGGGGGCGGTACCGGTGGTCGCGCTGGAATGCGCACCCGGCGAGACGGTCTTCCTCCCGGATGCCCAGGTCGCGCCCGCCGCGCTGATCCTCGTCCTCGGCGCAAGGGGCGGGGTCCGCCTCGCCGACGATCGCCCGCTGACCACCGTCACGATGGTCGCGCCGCCGGCCGCGTTGCGCGCGCAGCACTGGCGCGACACGCTTCCGCCGCAGGACGAAGAAACCGTCGAAAGCATCGCGCAACTCCGCCTCACGAGCGGCGTCATCCGCCGGGTCGCCCGGACGCTCGGCGGCGCATCCCCCGTCACCTGCGCGTGCGTTCAAGCGGCGGTACGCGAGCTGCACGACCGGAGGCTGGAGACCGTCGCTGCGCGCGTGCCGATCCCGGATGCGCCCGAATTCGTCGCGCTCGACGCGGACGCGCAAGCCGAATTCGACGCGCTTGTCGCCCATTGCCGACACCGCGAGGCGCTTGCCGCGCACGTCGCTACGGGGCCCGGCGGCGTCGGCGTGCGCGCGCTCTTCTCCGGTCCGTCCGGCGTCGGCAAGACGCTGGCCGTCCGCCGCCTCGCTCAGCGGCTCGGCAAGGATCTGTGGCGGATCGACCTGTCGAGCGCGGTCAGCAAATACATCGGCGAGACAGAGAAGACGCTCGACGCCGCCTTCGCCGCGGCGGAGGAGCTCGACATCGTCCTGCTCCTCGACGAAGGCGACGCGCTGATGACCCGACGCACCGACGTCGGCACCGCCAACGACCGTTACGCCAATCTGGAGACGAACTTCCTGCTTCAGCGGATCGAGGCGTTCGAAGGCATATTGGTCGTCACCACCAACGCCGCCGAACGGATCGACAAGGCGTTTCAGCGGCGAATGGACGTGGTCGTTCCCTTCCGGGCGCCTGACGCCCTTCGGCGATACGAGATCCTCGACCGCCACCTCGGCGATCACCGCGCCGGCGACCCGTTGGTGCAGGAGATCGCGGTGCGCTGTTCGCTGTCGGGCGGGCAGTTGCGCAACGTGGCGCTCCATGCCCGCCTGCTGGCGATCGACCGCGCGCGCCCGATCGGCGACGCCGAACTGCGCGCGGCCATCGAGCGCGAGTACCGAAAGCAGGAGGCGTCCTGCCCGCTCAAGCCGCAACTCACCGCGGTGAGCTGACGTGGCGAGCCGCGCACCTGTCGAGGCAGCGCCCGCAGCCCGCCCGGCAGAGCCGAGCCGCCCGGCGCGCCCCTGCATCCAAGCCGCGCTCCAGGTATCGCAGCCCGGCGATGCGGCGGAACGCGAGGCTGTCGCGACCGCGCGCAGAGTGGTCGCCTTGCGCCGACCGACGATCGGAGCGCATCCGCTGGGGGTCGCGCGCGTACCCGCGGTTCCCGTCCCTCGCCCCACCGCGCCCGCCACGCCGAGCACGATCGCCACCGCCGCCCGCAACGACGTTCCGCCCGCGATCGAAAGCGCGATCCGCGTCGCGAGCGGCGGCGGCGCCGCGCTCGGCGAAGACGTCCGTCGCTTCGCGGAGCCGCGCTTCAAGGCCGATTTCTCCCGCATCCGCATCCACGCCGATGCGCGCGCCGCCAATCTCGCCACACGACTCGGCGCGCGCGCCTTCACTTATGGCCGGGACATCTTCTTCAACGGGGGCCAATATCGCCCCGAGACGCCCGAAGGCCTGGAACTGCTCGCCCACGAGCTGACCCACACCATCCAGCAGCGCGACGCGGTCCAGCGCGACGGCTTCGGCAACCCGCTCGACTGGATCGCTGAGCGGGTTAATCTGATCCCCGGCTTTCGCCTGTTCACGCTGGTGATCGGGGTCAATCCCGTCAACATGCAGGCGGTCGATCGCAGCGCTGCCAACATCCTGCGCGCAGTGGTGGAGTTTCTGCCCGGCGGCGCGCTGATCGTCGAAGCGCTCGACCGCTACGGCATCTTCGACCGGGTCGGCGGATGGATCGAGGCGCAGTTCCGCTCGCTAGGCATGGTCGGATCGGCGTTCCGGGCGGCGCTCACGAACTTCCTCGACTCGCTCGGGCTTACCGACATCTTCTCGCCCGGCGACGTTTGGAGCCGCGCGCGGCGCATCTTCACCGAGCCTGTCGACCGGCTGCTCGGCTTCGCCCGCGGCTTGATGGGTCAAGTGCTCGGCTTCATCCGCGAAGCGATCCTGAGGCCGCTCGGCGCGCTCGTTGCAAACACCCGCGGCTACGATCTGCTGCGCGCGGTGCTCGGGCAGGACCCGGTGACCGGCGAAGCCGTGCCGCGCACCCCTGAGACGCTGCTCGCCGGGTTCATGCGGCTGATCGGCCAGGAGGAGGTATGGCAGAATATCCAGCGCTCGGGCGCGATCCCGCGCGCCTGGGCCTGGTTCCAGGGCGCGCTCGGCGGACTGATGGGTCTGGTCACCTTGATCCCCGGCCGCTTCACTGCGCTCCTCCAAAGCCTGGAGATCACCGATCTAGTGATCGTCACCCGCGCGCTCGGCAAGGTTGCGAGCGCGTTCGCCAGCTTCGTCGGCGATTTCGTCGGCTGGGGTACGGGAACCGTCATCAATCTCCTCCAGATCATCGTGGAGGTCGTCGCACCGGGCGTGATGCCCTACATCCAGCGCGCTGCGGGCGCGTTCGAGACGATCCTGCGCAACCCCGTCGCGTTCGTCCGCACGCTGGTCAGCGCAGCGATGCTCGGCTTCCGCCAGTTCGCCGGGCGCTTCCTCTCGCACCTGCGCGCTTCGCTGATCGGGTGGCTGACGGGCACGATGGCCGGGGCGGGGGTGTACGTGCCTCAGGGCTTCAGCCTGCGCGAGATCCTGCGCTTCGCGCTGTCAGTGATGGGACTCACCTGGACGAACATCCGTGCAAAGCTGGTACGCGCGACCAGCGAAACCGTGGTCCGCACGCTGGAGACCGGCTTCGACATCGTCCGCACCCTCGTGACCGAGGGGCCCGCCGCCGCTTGGCAGCAGATCGTGGAGGGCGTGACCAATCTACGCGACCTGGTGATCGAACAGGTGATGGAATTCGTCCGCGCCCGCGTCGTCCAGGCTGCGGTCACCCGGCTTCTATCGCTGCTCACGCCCGCAGGCGCGTTCATTCAGGCGATCATCGCAACGTACAACACCGTGTTGTTCTTCGTAGAACGGCTGCGCCAAATCGCGCAGGTTGCCGCTTCGTTCATCGACTCGCTTGCGACGATCGCCGCGGGCACGATCGCCCCCGCCGCCAACCGGGTCGAGCAGACAATGGCCGGGCTGCTGACGCTGGTGATCAGCTTTCTCGCTCGGATCGCGGGGCTGGGCCGCGTTTCCGACGCGGTGGTCGGGATCATCAACCGCATCCGCCTGCCCATCGACCGCGCGCTCGACCGGGTCGTCGCGTGGATCGTCGCGCAGGCGCGGCGGGTGGGGCGGCTCGTCGCCAGCGGCGCGACGTCGATCCGCGACCGCGTGGTCTCATGGTGGCGTGCGCGCCGCAGCTTTTCGGGCGCGGACGGGTCGGCGCATTCGCTATACTTCGCCGGGGAAGGCGCAGGCGCGCGGCTGACGGTCGCCACGGGAACGCCGATGCCGGTAGTCGCATGGCTGGCGTCTATCCACGCTCCCGCCACGACCTCGCCTAACCCGGCGGTTCGCGCGGCCTATGCCGCCGCGACGACGCTGGTCAGCGGCGGGCTGGCGCGCGACGTCGCCGCGCTGAACGTCACTCCCCGCGGAGCCGCCGCAACCGCCGCCCCGTCCCCACAAGCGATCGACGCGCTCAACCGCGATCTGGAACGCCTGGCCGGTTATCTGGCGCTGCTCATGCCGCTCGACCCTCGCGTCGCAGCAGCCGCGCCGCCCCCCGGCACCGCTCCGGTTCCCGCCGGAGGCGCGTTCAAGGTGACCGCCAGCGATTCGATCGCGGTCGTGGTGTCGATCGCTCCGCTGACGAGACTGCCCGCCGGACCTGCGAACATGTTCGTGACATGGCGGCGGTTGCGGCCCCGCGGACGGCCGTTCCTGGCGGAACAGACCAATCTCAGCGTGTTCATCGCTGGCTGGGGCTCGCGTTTCGAACCTTATGTCGCCGATCCGCGCGAATTCTACATGGGGCCGACGCCCAGCGACCGGCTGCGCCCCGCGGTGCGCCGTCGCATGATCGCGCAGGGTCGCTTCAATGCGGCCACCAACGCCGTCATCGTCAATCGCGACAGCGCCGGCAGCCCCCTGCCGTCGGCCGCTCCGCGCACCGAAGTGCCCGAGAGCGACACCGACATGGGTCATCTGGTCGATGCGGTCACCTGGTGGAACAGCAACGGCCGGCTCACCTTTCCTCAGTCGCCCTCTGTCCTGGCGTTCATGGCGCGCGAGGAGAATTATGAGATCGAGCCCCGCGCGATCAATCAGTTGCGCGGGCGGCAGCTTGCGGGGCGGGGCATCCGCTACCTGCCGCCGATCGTGTGATCCGCATGCTTCCCACCGTTTCCTGCATCATGCCGACCGCGGACCGCCGCCGCTTCGTCGGCGGGGCAATCGCGCAGTTCCTGGCGCAGACCCGCGACGACGCCGAACTGCTGATCCTCGACGACGGCGCGGATGCGGTCGCCGATCTCGTCCCCGCGCACCCGCGCGTGCGCTACATGCGCGATGCCGTGCGGCGTACGGTGGGCGACAAGCGCAACCGTTTGTGCGCGCAGGCGAGTGGGCGTGTGATCGTCCACTGGGACGACGACGATTGGCACGCGCCTGACCGGCTCGATCGGCAGCTCGCAGCGCTGGAGGCGAGCGGCGCGGCGATCGTCGGGCTCGACCGGATCGCGTTCCTGTCCGATGACGGCTCGGCGGCGTGGGAGTATGTCTGGGGCGGGGCTGGACGGTGGGTGTACGGCGCAAGCCTCGCCTACACGCGCGCGTGGTGGAGCGACCATCCCTTTCCCCCGATCCGCATCGGCGAAGATACCCGCTTCGTACTCGACGCGGGCGATGCGCGTGTCCATGTGATGGCAGCCGGTGACTGGCTGATCGCTCGCGTCCATCCGCATAACACCAGCCCCAAGCAGACCCACGGGGGGTACTGGCGCACCCACGATCCGACCGGGTTGCGCGCCAAGGCGCAAGCGCTGGAGAGAGCTCCCGCATGGACGTCGCCCCGGATCGCTAACGTCCATGCGGTGCTCGCGCATGAAGCGCCGGAATGCGTCGTCGATCTGGTCCGCAACCTCCGCTTCCACGACTCCGCTTCGCCCATTCTCCTTTACGACGGCAGCCCGCGCGGCGATCTGCTCGACAGGCGCCTGCCCTGGGCGCGCTGGGGTGTGGAGATCGTCCCGAACCCCCGGCCGATGCGCTGGGGCAAGCTCCACGGGTTCGCGCTCGATTGCATCGCCCACCTGGGTCGACGCGACTACGACCTCTTGACTGTGGTCGACTCCGACCAGCTCCTGCTGCGCTCCGGCTACCCGCGCGCCGTCGCCGCGGCGCTCGGCGACACAGTACGGCATAGCCTGTTGTCGAGCGACCCTGCTCTTCAGGGTGCGGAAACGACCGCCCCACCCTGCCGCGCCGCGCAGGCGGAGCGCGCGTTGTGGCTGCCATTTCTTCGTCGCTTTCGAAGCGGCGAGGAGCGGTTCGTCCATTGGAGCTTCTGGCCGGCGACCGCGATCGGCGCTGATGTCGCGCGCGACGTGGCATCGCTGTTCGGCGACCCTCAGCTTCAGGCGATCCTCGCCGCCTCGCGGATGTGGGCGACGGAGGAGGTGCTCTTTCCGACGCTCGCCGCGCTGCTCGACCACCAGGTCGTGCGCAATCCGACGACGCTGGACTGGGTCGCCTATCGCCGCGACTGGAGCGCAGCCGACAGCGACCGCGCGCTCGGCGACCCTCACGCCTTTTGGATTCATCCGGTTTCGCGTTCGCTCAACGACCCCAAGCGCGCCCGATTGCGCGAGCGGTCCAATCATTATCGCACCGCTTCCGCAGCCTCGCCCCCGCACGATGTCTCTCCTCCGCTGCTGGCGACGATGCGCACGATCGAGGGCTGGCTCGATGAGGACGAAGGCGCATTGCTGCTCGCGACCGCCCGCGCGGCGGCGCGCGAAGGCGGCGCCATCGTCGAGATCGGCTGCCATTGCGGCCGCGCCAGCTTCCTGCTGGCCCATGCCGCGCGAGAGTCGGGCGCCAGGCTGATCGCCATCGATCGATTCGACGGCGTCGTCGGCGCCCGCGACGCCGCGCTGGTGCACGGCCCGCCGCAGCGCGCGCGGTTCGACGCGATGGTCGCGGCTCATCGTCTCGAGTCCTGGGTGGAGGTGCGCGCCGGCGACGCCGCGGCGATCACGCTCGACGTGCCGGTCGACCTGCTGGTTATCGACGGACTCCACGATTACGCCGCGGTGGCGAGCGACTTTCATGCGGTCGAAGCGCTGCTGGCCGAGAACGCTGTTGTCGCCTTCCACGACTATGCCGACCATTTTCCCGGCGTCTGCGCCTTTGTCGACGAGCTCGCCGCGGAGGGCTGGACCGTCGACGCCGCTGCGGGAACGCTTCGCATCCTGAAGCCGCCAGCGGCGGATGCGGCTTGCCGCGCTCGACTATCTGGCGCAGTCAAGGACCATGCGAACCTTCATCGCTGAGAAGAAATCGAGGCTCTCTCTGTGACGCTGCCGACGCGTGCGTTGGGGCCGTTAACCGTGTCGGCGGTGGCGCTCGGCTGCATGAACCTGAGCCACGCTTACGGCGAGCCGGTCTCCGACGAGGACGGCGCGCGGCTGCTCAACCGCGCGCTCGACCTTGGCGTCACGATGCTTGATACCGCGGCGCTGTACGGGGCGGGATCCAACGAGCGGCTGATCGGCAAGGCGGTGATGCACCGGCGCGCGGAGTTCACGCTGGCGTCGAAATGCGTGCTCGACATGTACGATGGCCAGCGCGGGCTCGACGGTTCGCCCGAAGCGATTGCGCGGACTCTGGACGCGGCGCTGGCGCGGCTGGGAACCGAGCATATCGACCTCTACTATCTCCACCGGCTCGACCGGCGGGTGCCGGTGGAGGACTCGATCGGCGCACTGGTCCGCGCCAAGGAGGCGGGCAAGATCGGCGCGATCGGCGTGTCGGAGATGAGCGCTGCGACGATCCGCAGGGCGCACGCGGTGCACCCGCTCGCCGCGGTGCAGACCGAATATTCGCCGATCTCGCGCAATCCCGAAGTCGCCGTGCTGCGAACCACCCAAGAATTGGGGATCGCGCTTGTCGCATTCTCGCCGGTCGCGCGTGGGCTGCTTGCCGGAGCGATCCGGAGCGACTATTACGCCCCCGGCGACATCAGGCGAGCGTTTCCGCGCTATGTGGGCGCACGGCTCGAAAGCAATCTGCTGCTGGTGCAGCGGTTCGAGGCCGTCGCGCGCGACGGCGGGCTGACGCCCGCGCAGCTCGCGATCGGGTGGGGGCTCGCCAAGGCGGCGCACGTCATCTCGTTGCCGGGGACGACCAGCATCGCGCATCTGGAAGAGGATGTCGCGGCCCGCCCCGCCTCGCCCGATCTCGTCGCCGCGGTTGACGCGATCCTCCCCCCCAACGCGCTCGACGGCGCTCGCTATGCCGCGCCGATGCAGGCGCAGATCGATACCGAGCTGCTGCCGGACGAGGAACTCGCCTAGCGCGTGAACCGGTCGGGCGCGTAGACGCTCGGATCGATGCCCGAAACCGGATCGGCGGGACTGCGGCTCAGCAGAACGCTTGCCGCCAGCATCGCCGCGGCGGGCGCGGTCTGGATGCCGAAACCGCCTTGCCCCGCGCACCAGAAGAAGCCGGGCGTATCGGGCGCGAATCCGTAGACCGGCAGGCGATCGGGAGCGAAGCTGCGCAGGCCTGCCCAGCGGCGCTCGACCGCGGAGACTCGCCAATCGACGACCGCTTCGAACCGGTCGATCGCGATCGCCACGTCGATCTCCTCGGGCGCGACGTCGTGCGGGTCGACAGGCGTCTCGTCATGCGGACTGAGCCACAGTCGCCCGCCCGTTTCGGGCTTGAAGTAGAAGCGGCTCGCGATGTCGGCGACGTGGGGCATGCCTTCGGGTGGCGCAGGGTCGGTGCGAAGCTGCACCAGCGTGCGGCGATACGCGCGGATGCCCAACGGTGCGGCGCCTGCGAGCTCCGCGACCGCGTCGGCCCATGCGCCCGCGGCGTTGACCAGGATCGCGGCACCGAACACCCCTGCCACCGTATCCAGCCGCCAGCGTCCGTCGCGGCGCTCGGCGGCGCGGAGCGGAGCGTCGGTGACGAGTTCCGCCCCATGGCGGCGAGCGGTGGCGAGCGCCGCGGCGTGGAGCGCGGCGACGTCGATATAGGCGCAGGTGGGCTCCAGAACGCCGAGCGTCCATTCGCGGCGCAAGCCCGGGACGAGCGTCGCCGGATCGACGCGCGCGAGCGGCACCGCGCCCGCGAACTCGGCGACGAAGGCGTCGATCGCGGCTGCGTCCTCGGCACGACCGATGTGCAGCGAGCCGAGCGGCTGGAGAAAGGCGCTCAGCGCCGCGCCCGAGGCGGTCGTCAGCGGCTGAACCCCTGGCCCGCCGTAGGTCTCAGACCAGAAAGCCGCCGAGCGGCCGGTCGCGTGATAGCCGGGGGCCGACTCGCCTTCCAGGATCAGCACGCGCGCATGGGGCGCGAGCTCGGCCGCAAGGCTCGCGCCCGCGATGCCGGCGCCGACGATCGCGACGTCGTAGGTCATACGGCGCTGTCGAGAAAGGCGTCGATCGCCGCAAGCGCCTTGTCTCGAACGGGATCAGCCTCGCGCAGGATCTCATGCGCCGACTCGCGACCGAAGCGCAGCAACGTCGCCTGGCGCAGCCTGGCGGCGACCTTCACGGCGGCGCGGCCGTCGACAAGGCCGTCGTGGTCGGCCACGAGCATCAGCACCGGCGGCGTCAAGGTCGCGAGCCGCGCATCACGCGCCAGCGACGCGGTGGCCTCGAACGCCTCGGCGAGCCACGCCCAGCTCGGCGGCTTCGGCGCATGGGCGGGGGCTTGGGCGTGCCACCAGGTCTCGTCGGCGTAGCGCTCGACGTCCGCGGTCAGCAGCGGCTGGCGCGCCACGCGCGAGTTCGGGCGTTCGTTGGTCTTCCACGCGAGCCGGGCCGGATCGCCGCGATCCCGCAGGAACCGCGCCATACGGCCGCTCCACCGGCCGAAGGGGCTCTTGAGGCCGAGCATCGGCGCGACCAGCACCAGCTTGTCGGGATCGACCGCGCGCTCGACTACGGCGCGCAACGCCAGAAATCCGCCCATCGAATGGCCGAGCAGCACGAGGGGCCGATCGCGCGGCAAGTCCTGCCATACCGCCGCCAGGTCTCCCACCGCCGTCGCGAACTCGCCGCGCGCGAGATCGCACGGCGGCCGCCCCGATCCGCCGTGCCCACGCCAGTCGAACGACACGATGCTCCACCCCCGCGCATGCCAATGCGTGAAGGCTTCGAGATACTTCTCGAAGATGTCGGCGCGTCCGCCCTGGACGACCAGCGTCCCGCGGCTGTGCTTCGCGGGCCAGTCGAAGCGGCGCAATGGCCAGCCGTCAGGCGAGTCCCACATCGCGACGGATGCGTCGGCGGGGATCGAGCGGCGAGTATCGGGGTCGGTCATTCGTTCACGTGGTTACGGTTTCGTAAGCGCTCGCGTCTAGCCATGCCCGCTGTGATTCCGCCGATTTCCTCCGTCCTGCTCGTCGTTCTCGGGCTGCTGCTCGTCTCGGCGGGGATCGAGGACGCGCGGACTCGCGAGATCGCCAATTGGAAGAACGCGGCGATCGCGCTGCTCGCCCCGGCATGGTGGTGGGCGGCGGGACTCGCGCCGTGGCCCGACATCGCGCTGCAGATCGGGGTGGCGGCGCTGGCGCTGTTCGCCTTTGCGCTCGCCTTTCGCTTCGGCTGGATGGGTGGCGGCGACGTCAAGCTGATCGCGGCGCTGGCGTTATGGTTTCCGGTCGCGCCGCTCGCCTGGATGCTGATCGTCATGTCGATGGCGGGCGGCGCGCTGACGATCGTCATGGTGCTCGATCATGCGATCGCCAGGCGAGAGCAGCCGGTGGAAGTTCCGTACGGCGTCGCGATCGCCATCGCGGCGCTGCTCACGCTTTGCGAACCGATCCTTAACCAATTTCCCTGATGCTTGGAGGCTGGAAAACCGGCCGCGCTCGAAAGGCACGCATACGCCATGGATAGCCGCAAGATCATTTTGATGGCGGGCGCTCTGATCGTCGCCGCGATCACCGCCTTTTTCGCCAGGACCTTGATGACGGGAAGCGCGACCGCCCCCGCCGTCGCCGGACCCGCCCCGTCGGTCGTCGTCGACGGACCGGGCGTGCTGGTCGCCACCCGCACGCTGCCGGTCGGCACGATCCTGGACGCCACCGCGCTGAAGTTTCAGCCGTGGCCGAAGGAGCTGGTCGAAAACGCCTATTACATCCAGGGCAAGACCGACATGAAGTCGCTGCAGGGCACGGTGGTGCGCAACGCGATCACCGCGGGCCAGCCGGTGACCCAGGGTGCGCTGGTCAAGCCCGGCGACCGCGGCTTTCTGGCCGCGGCGCTCGGGCCGGGGATGCGGGCGGTGACCTTTCCGGTCTCCGCCCAGACCTCGGTCGCGGGCTTCGTCTTTCCAGGCGACCGTATCGACCTGGTGCTGACGCAGCAGGTCGCGGGCGGCGGCGAGGGCCAGCCGCTCAAGGTGTCGGAGACGATCCTGCGCAACGTTCGCGTGCTCGCCACCGACCAGCGCACCGAGAACCTGCCGGGCGAGGACGGCAAGACCGAGGTCCGCACCTTCGGCACCGTCACCGTCGAGGCGACGCCCAGGATCGCCGAGCAGATCGCGGTCGCGCAGACCGTCGGCGCCTTGTCGCTGTCGTTGCGCTCGATCGCCGACAATGCGGGCGAGCTGGAGGAGGCGATCGCGTCCGGCGCGGTCGACGTGCCCGCGGACGCGAAGGCGGAGAAGGCCATGCTGCTCCGCATGGCGGCGCAGCCGCAGAGCGGCGCGTCGACCTACGCCACCGGCGCCGACGTCTCGCGCTTTCAGCGTTCGACGGTGCCCAGCAAGGCCGCTCCGGCAGGCGGCATGCCGGGGATGCCCGGCGCGCCAGGGGCCGCTTATCCGGGTTCCGCGCCCGTCGTGACCGGACCGATCGTCCGGGTCGCACGCGGCAACAACGTGACCGTCGTTCCGGTCGGGGGGAAGAACTGATGCGCAACCCAAATCTGTCGATCGGATCGGCGCTCGCCGCGGTCCTGATCGCCGCCGCCCCCGCGGGCGCGGCGCCCGAAAAGCCCCGCGTCGCGCCCTTGGCGCGCACCTCGGGCGGCTTGCAGACCGTCCAGGTCAATACCGGCCGCGGCCGCCTGGTGACGCTGGCGCGGCCGATGAGCGACCTGTTCGTCGCCGACGACACGATCGCCGACGTCCAGGTCCGCTCGCCCACCCAACTCTATGTCTTCGGCAAGAAGTCGGGTGAGACGACGATCTCGGCCACCGCCAAGGGCGGCGGGGTCGTCTATGCGGCGACGGTCCGGGTGGGCAACAATTACGACTCGATCGGCACCATGCTGCGCCTGGCGATGCCGGAAGCGCAGATCACCGCGACCCCGATGAACGGCCTGGTCCTGCTCACCGGCACCGTCGCCGCCCCCGACGACGCGGCGGAGGCCGAGCGGCTGGTGCAGGCCTATGTGGGCGAGGCGACAAAGGTGCTCTCGCGCTTGAAGACCGCGACGCCGCTGCAGGTCAATCTGCAGGTGCGCATCGCCGAGGTCACCCGCGGCTTCGCCAAGAACGTCGGCATGAACCTGACCACGATCGACGGCACCGGCGGCTTCAAGTTCGGGATCGGCAGCGGCCGCCCGCCCGCCAGCTTCTACACAACCGACCCCAACCTTCCGCTCGCCATCGGGCAGTCCGTCCAGGGCTTCACGATCGATCCAATCACCGGCACGATCGTGCAGAGGCCCGGCACCAGCATCACGCCGGGCAACCAGCGGACGACCTTGGGCGGGCTGACCCGATTCCTGGGCCTCGACGTGCTGGGCGCGCTCGATCTCGGTGAGACGGTGGGTCAGGTGACCACGCTCGCCAATCCGAATCTCACCGCACTGTCGGGCGAAACGGGCACGTTCCTGGCGGGCGGCGAAGTGCCGATCCCGATCTCGCAGGGGCTGGGCGCGGTGTCGGTCGAGTACAAGCAATATGGCGTCGGCCTGTCCTACACGCCGACCGTGCTGGCCGACGGCCGCATCTCGATGCGGGTCCGCCCGGAAGTGTCGCAGCTCGACTATTCCAACGCGGTGACGATGGGCGGCACGCGTGTCCCCGGCCTCACCACGCGCCGCACCGAAACCACCGTCGAACTCGGCTCGGGCCAGAGCATGATGATCTCCGGCCTGCTGTCGAACAACCACAACAACAGCTTCGAAAAGACGCCTGGCATCGGCAATCTGCCGGTCCTGGGCGCGCTGTTCCGGTCCAACGCCTTTCAGCGCAACGAGACCGAGTTGGTCATCGTGATCACCCCGTACCTGGTGAAACCGGTCAACAGCCTGTCCGACATCAAGCTGCCGACCGACGGCTACAAGGCTCCGAGCGATCTAGGCCGGGTGTTCCTGGGCGAGCTGGGCGGCGGCACGTCGGGCGAGCAGCGGCCGACGCCGGTCGCGGTTCCCGGGACCGCCCCGCCGCCGTCGATCGGCGCGCTCGCGCCCGTAGCCGCAGCGCCGACGGTCGCTTCGGCCCCGCCACGGCCGAGCAAGCCGGCCAAGGCCAAGCGCGGCGAGCTCCCCGCTCCCGGCTTCTCCAATTGATGCGAAGGATCAACGCCATGACAAAGCCGTTCCTTCTCCTCCTCGCCCTGCCCGCGCTATCGCTCGGCGGGTGCATGGGCACGCAGAACCGCGGGCTCGAATCGGTCCACCAGCCGGTCGTCGCGCGTCACGACTTTGCGCTCGACCTCGCCACGCAGGGCGACCGCCTAGCGCCAGGCGAAGCGCAGCGGCTGAGCGGCTGGTTCGGCTCGATGCGGCTCGGCTACGGCGACCGTGTCGCGATCGACGACGGCGGCGGATCCGCGCGCGGCGCGCATGCGGACGTCGGCGCGATCGTCGCCCGCTCCGGGCTGCTGCTCTCGGAGGATGCGCCGGTCTCCGGCGCGCCGCTCGCGCCCTCCACGATCCGCGTGGTGATCAGCCGTGTCAAGGCGGGCGTGCCCGGCTGCCCCGACTGGAGCCGCGACGCCGGCAACGAGTTCGATAGCAACACGTCGTCCAATTACGGGTGTTCGACGAACAGCAACCTGGCGGCGATGGTCGCCGACCCGAACGATCTCGTGCGGGGCCGCGACGGCGCGGGGACGACCGATCCGCGCACCAGCTACCGTGCGATCGACGCCTATCGCAAGGCGGCGACCAGCGGCGCGGGCGGCGCGCAGGTCCAGTCCGCCGGCGCAGTGGGGAGCAGGTAACATGAACGCACCCTGGAAGCCTGCAGGTGCCTCGCACCGTGAGCCCTTTACCGCCTATGTCTGCGACGAGACCACCGCGGAGGCGATCCGCCCGATCGCGGTGGAGCTCGGCTGGGCCCCCGACAAGGTTCACAAGGGCGGCCTGCGCAACGCGGTCCAGTCGCTGTCGGTCTCCGCGAGCCCGCAGATCCTATTCGTCGATCTCGCCGAATCGGGCGATCCGCTCAACGACATCAATGCGCTTGCGGAGGTGTGCGAGCCAGGGACGGTCGTTATCGCGTCGGGTCAGGTCAACGACGTCCGGCTGTACCGCGATCTGGTCGCGAGCGGCATCCAGGACTATCTGCTCAAGCCGCTGTCGCCCGACATGCTGCGCGACTCGTTCGCGCACGCCCAGGCGATGCTCAACGCCCCCAAGCACGTGGACCCCACGGCGGAACGGCCGCATTGCTCGGTCGCGATCATCGGCGCACGCGGCGGGGTCGGCGCGTCGACCGTCGCCACCTCGCTCGCCTGGCTGCTTGCCGAAAAGGAGTCGCGCTCGACCGCGCTGCTCGATCTCGACATCCATTTCGGCACCGGCGCGCTCCAGCTCGATATTGAGCCCGGCCGCGGCCTGACCGACGCGATCGAGAATCCAAGCCGAATCGACGGGCTGTTCATCGAGCGCGCGATGGTGAAGGCGTCGGAGAAGCTCTGCGTTCTCTCCGCCGAGGCCCCGATCAATTCGCCGCTGATGACCGACGGCGCGGCCTTCTACCAATTGCAGGAGGAGATGCGCGCCGCGTTCGAATGCACGGTCGTCGATCTGCCGCGCGGCATGCTGGTCCAGCACCCGCACCTGATCAGCGACGTCCAGCTCGCGGTCGTAGTCACCGAGCTGACGCTGGCCGCAGCGCGCGACACGATCCGCATCCTGTCGTGGCTGAAGTCGAACGCGCCGCAGACCCAGGTCTTCGTCGTCGCCAACAAGGTTCATCCCGGCGGGATCGAGATCGTGCGCAAGGATTTCGAGGGATCGATCGAGCGCAAGATCGACGTCGTCGTGCCGTTCGACCAGAAGCTCGCCGCGACCGCCGCCAAGCTGGGCAAGACGCTCGCCGAAGCGGGCAAGACGTCCAAGACGACCGCGCCGATCGTCGAGCTGTCGCGCCGCCTCGCCGGAGCCGCCGACGCGAGCGCCGAGGGCGCGCCGGAGAAGGCCAAGAAGTCCGGCGGGTCGCTGCTCGCCAAGTTCGACCTCAAGGGCCTGATGTCCAAGCGGCCGGCCAAGACCAACTAAGGGGGGCGACGCGCGTGAACGATCTGCTGACGATCACCGTCCTGTGCGCGGGCGCCCTCATCGTGCTGGCCATGATGGCGTTCGCGCTTGCGGGCCCTTCGCCGCAGCGCGCGCAGGCGCGGCGGCTCTCGGGCCTGCGCGCCCGGCATTCGGGAAGCGCCACGACCGACAAGGTCGATGCGCAGATGCGTCGGATCACCCAGTCGCGCGCGACGTCGATGGACACGCTGTTCGGCCGCATCCTTCCCAATCGCGCGCTGCTCGCGAAGCGGCTGGCGATGACGGGCAAGGACTGGACCGTCGGCAAGTATGGCTTGGTCAGCGCCGGGATCGCGGTCGTCATCGCGGGATTGTTGTGGCTGAAGGGCGCGCCGCTGCTGCTCGCGCTGTTCGTCGGGCTGCTGATCGGGTTGGGACTGCCGCACATGGCGGTCGGCTACTTCATCAACCGCCGCGTCGCGCAGTTCACCGCCAAGTTTCCCGATGCAATCGAGCTGCTCGTCCGCGGCCTTCGCTCGGGTCTGCCGATCTCCGAGACGATCGGCGTCGTCGGCAACGAGGTGCCGGGCCCGGTCGGCGAGGAGTTCCGCGCGGTATCCGACAAGATGAAGATCGGCCGGACGATGGACGCCGCGCTGCAAGAGACCGCCGACCGGCTGGGCACGCCCGAGTTCCAGTTCTTCGTCATCACCATCGCGATCCAGCGCGAGACCGGCGGCAACCTCGCCGAAACGCTCGCCAACCTCGCCGACGTGCTGCGCAAGCGCGGGCAGATGAAGCTGAAGATCAAGGCGATGTCGTCGGAGTCAAAGGCGTCGGCCTATATCATCGGGTCGCTGCCGTTCGTCGTCTTCGCGCTGATCTGGTTCATCAGCGGCGATTACATGCAGCGCTTCTTCGTCGACCAGCGGCTGATCGTCGCGGGGCTCGGCGGCATGGTGTGGATGAGCATCGGCGCGTTCATCATGGCCAAGATGATCAACTTCGAAATCTGAGGGAAGTACGATGGGCGAGACGGCCGGACCCACCCTCCTCGGGGTCGATGTTCTCTGGTTGGCGACGATCCTGTCCGGGGTCGCGGCGTTCGCGGTGATGCTGGCGATCTATGCCGCCACCACCGTCCGCGATCCGATGGCGAAGCGCGTCAAGGCGCTCAACGACCGGCGCGAGCAGTTGAAGGCGGGCATCACCGCCTCCACCAAGCGCCGCGCCAAGCTGGTCCAGCGCAACGACACCGCGGACCGCATGAAGACCATGCTGTCGAGCCTCAAGGTGCTCCAGGACGAGCAGTTGAAGGTCGCGCAGCAGAAGCTGATGCAGGCGGGCATCCGGTCGAAGGACTGGGCGGTCGCGGTGATCTTCGGCCGGATGGTGATGCCGATCGTGATCGGCGGCGTCATGCTGTTCTGGGTCTACGGCACCGACGGCTTCGCCGAATGGTCGCCCTTGAAGCGTTACGGCCTGGTCGCGATGAGCTTCATCGGCGCGTACAAGGCCCCCGACATCTTCCTCAAGAACAAGATCACCAAGCGGAGCCACGCGATCCGCAAGGGCCTGCCCGATGCGCTCGACCTGCTGGTCATCTGCGCGGAAGCGGGTCTCACCGTCGACGCGGCGTTCCACCGGGTCGCGCGCGAGCTCGGCCGCGCCTATCCCGAGCTCGGCGACGAGTTCACGCTGACCGCGATCGAGCTCGGCTTCCTCACCGAGCGGCGGCAGGCGTTCGAGAACCTGGCGATGCGGGTCGACCTGGACGCGGTCAAGGGCGTCGTCACCACGATGATCCAGACCGAGAAATACGGCACCCCCCTCGCCTCCGCGCTGCGCGTGCTGTCGGCCGAATTCCGCAACGAGCGGATGATGCGCGCCGAGGAGAAGGCGGCGCGGCTGCCGGCGATCATGACGGTGCCGCTGATCCTGTTCATCCTGCCGGTGCTGTTCGTCGTGATCCTCGGCCCCGCGGCCTGCTCGATCAAGGACGCGCTGCTCACCGGTTGACGCAACCGGTGAGCTGACGGCTCGTTGTGCTCCCGTAACAGGGAGGAACGTGTGATGCTGTTCTCGACACCGACCGAGTGGATCGTCCTGGCGCTGGTGCTGATCGCGGGCTGGCTGTTCGGGCTGGCGAGCCATCCGGGCGGGGGCAAGTGGAAGGCGCGCTACGCCGCGGAGCGCGACGCCAACGCGCGCTATCGGACGGAGACCGACGCGCGGCTGACCGACACCCGCAAGGGCCACGACGCCGCGCTCGCCGAAGCGCGGGCGCGCGTGTCCGAGCTTGAGGCCGAGAATGCGCGGCTCGCCAGGGCTGCGCCAGTGACCGCGCCGGACGACCGCGTCCGGACGCGAACGGACATTGCGGCAGGCGAGCGGGTCGTCGTCCGTCCGACCGCAGCGGCGCGTCCCGCCTATCCGGCGGGGGAGCGACGCGGATGGTTCGACTGGGGAAGCCGTTGATCCGCGATTAACCGTCGCCTGCTATGACGGCGCGCGATGGCGAGCGATCCTCAGCACGACCCCGCGCACGTCGCGGACGCAGCACGCGCCGAAGCGCGGCAGATGCTGGCGGCGGTCGCGGGCTGCGATGACGACGCCAAGGTCCGGATCGGCGTGGCCCAGTTCCGCACGCTCGCCCTGCTGATCGAGCGGCTTGCGTCCGATTCGGGCGGCTGCGGCGGCGCGTGCATGGGGGCGCCGATCGACGGCATCCGCTTCTGGGTGCCTGCCGTGCCGCTGGCCGCGGCGCGCGCGCTGGCGGCGGCGCACGTGGCCGCCGCGCTGCGCGCCGCCGGCTTCACCTGGTAGCCAGCGCCG
>SXHP01000155.1 GCA_005773165.1 Sphingomonadales bacterium
AGCACCGCGAGCAGCGCGACCACTCCCAGATAGATGAGCACGAATAGCCACTTGCGGTCGACCACCCGCTGCACCGCGATCGTCGGGATCAGGGTCGCGCGCCAGCTCTGCAGAAAGACGAACATCACGATCACGACCAGGATGACCGCCTCGATCAGCGTCTTCACCACCTCCTCGATCGACAGCTTGATAAACGCGGTGGTGTCGTTGGCGTAGTCGACCTTGAGTCCTGGCGGGAAGCCCTTGGCGATGCGTCCGACCTCCGCCTTGACCAGCTCGGCGGTCTTCAGCGCGTCGGCGCCCGGCGCGGTCAGCACCGCGACTCCGGCGCCCGGATGCCGGTTGATCCGGCTCACCGAACTGTAGTTCTCCGCGCCGAGCTCGATCCGCGCCACGTCGGACAGGCGCACGGTCGCGCCGCTGTTCAGTGTCTTGACGATGATCTCGCGGAACTGCTCGGGGGTCTGCAGCCGCGATTGCGCGGTGACCGTCGCGTTAAGCATTTGCGTCGTCGGCATCGGCAGCCCGCCGACCTCGCCCGCCGCGACCTCGGTGTTCTGCGCCTGGACGGCCGCGATGACGTCGGCGGGGATCAGCTGAAAACTCGCCAGCCGTTCGGGATTGAGCCAGATTCGCATCGCATATTGCGACCCGAAGACGTTGGTGTCGCCGACACCCGGCACCCGTCCCAGCGGGTCCTGGAGGTTGGAGACCAGATAGTCCGAAACGTCCTGGTTGGTCATCCGGTCCGTCTCGTCGTACACCGCGACGATCAGCAGGAAGTCCGGGTTGGACTTGGTCACCCGTATGCCCTGCTGCTGGACCTGCTGCGGCAGCCGCGCGGTCGCCTGCTGGACCTGGTTCTGCACCTGGACCTGCGCGATGTCGGGATCGACGCCCTTGTCGAAGGTCGCGGTGATCGTCACCTGACCGCGGCTCGACGAGGAGGAGGTGAAATAGAGCAGTCCGTCGATCCCGGTCAGCGTCTGCTCGATCACCTGGGTCACCGAATTCTGCAACGTCTGCGCCGACGCGCCTGGGAAGGTCGCGCGGACCGACACCTGCGGCGGCGCGACGTCGGGATATTGCGCGATCGGCAACGACAGGATCGCACCCATGCCGCCCATCATCACGATGATCGCCAGCACCCAGGCGAAGATCGGGCGGTCGATGAAGATGCGGCTGATCATGCCCCGGTCGTCCGCGGCATCAGCGTCCGCCGCCCTTGGCGCGCGCCTGGCTTTCCAGTTGCTCCGGCGTCGGCGGAACGACACGCTGCGGCGCGTTCGCCGGCACAGGCTTGACCTGCTGTCCGGGCCTGAGCTGCCCCAGACCCTGCGTGATCACGCGGTCGCCCGCGTTCAGCCCGTCGATCACCACCCAAAATTGTCCCTGGACCCGGTCGGCGCGGACCGTGCGCTGCACCGCCTTGTCGCCCGGCCCGACCAGCATCACCGTCGCATTGCCCTTGGGATCGCGCGACACCGCCGGTTGCGGCACCAGGAAGGCGCGGGTGTTGACCGCCTGGTCGAAACGCGCCCGGACGAACATGCCGGGCAGCAGCACGCCCTGCGGGTTCGGGAACCGCGCGCGCAAGGTGACGGTGCCCGTCTCGGTGTTGACCAGCGCTTCGGAGAACTCGACGGTTCCCGACTGGCCGTAGTCGCCGCCGTCCTCCAGCTTCAGCCGCACCGCCGCGCGGGTCGCGACGATGCCGTCCCGCGCAAGCAGCCGCCGCAGCGCAAGGATGTCGGCGCTCGACTGCTGAATGTCGACAAAGATCGGATCGAGCCGCTGGATCTGCGCCAGCGGGTCGGCTTGCGTCGCGGAAACGAGCGCGCCCACGGTGAACAGCGATCGGCCGATCCGCCCGGTGATCGGGGCCGGAACGGTGGTGAACTGAAGGTTGATCCGCGCGGTGTCGAGCGCGGCGCGGTTCTGTGCGACGGACGCCTGCGCCTGGCGCGCGGAGGCGACCGCATTGGTGTATTCCTGCTGGCTGATCGCCTCGGCCTGGGCAAGCGGCTTGTACCGCTGGGCCAGGATCTGCGTCGCCTCGGCGTTGGCGCGCGCGCTCTGCAGATTGGCTTCGGCCTCGGCGGTCGCTGCGCGGTAGAGGCGCGGGTCGATCTCGTAGAGCGGCTGCCCCGCGCGAACCAGCGCGCCTTCGGTGAACAGCCGCCGCCGAATGATCCCGCTCACCTGCGGGCGGACGTCCGAACTTTCGAACGCGGCGGTGCGCCCGGCGAGTTCGGTGGAGATCGGCGCGGAGGTCGGCTGCACCGTGACGAAGCCGACCGTCGGGGTCCGACCGGCGCCGTTCGGCCCAGCCTTGCCCGCGGCGCTCCCGGCTTCGCTGCCGCCGCCGCAGGCCGACACCGCGAGAAGCGCCGTCGCCAGCGCGATCCTGCACGTCCTGATCAAAAGCGCTACCTGTTCTGCCGCGAACCGGCGGGTCCGATGCCGCAAAACCCAAGGTGTTGCCAGCAAGGAATTGTCGCAAATTGTGCGGTCGGCAAGGTCCGGCGCACGCCGACCGCCGCGTAGAAGGCGGCTCAGCGGAAGGGCAGGGATCTTCGCTCGCCTTCTCGACCTAAGTCTCGTTACGCTACTGGAACGCCCGCGCGCACGCGGCTAAGGGGCCGCGGCAACGTTCATCCGCTTCGGGGCGTTCTTGTCCCCAAACCCATGAGGTCCGCCATGCCCGACGTCGCAAGCTCCGACGCCCAGTACCGCGAGGACGGCTCGCCCGAGCGCCTCGCGATCGACACCATTCGCACGCTGTCGATGGATGCGGTCGCCAAGGCGAAGTCGGGACATATCGGCACGCCGATGGCGCTTGCGCCGGTCGGGCATACGCTTTGGACCCAGTTCCTGCGCACCGATCCGGACAAGCCCGATTGGCCCAATCGCGACCGCTTCGTCCTGTCGGTCGGTCATGCGTCCATGCTGCTCTACGCGCTGCTGCACCTGGCGGGCGTCAAGGAGATCGATTGCGACGGCAAGCCGACCGGCGAGCCCGCGGTCAGCCTGGAGGACATCCGCCAGTTCCGCCAGCTCTCGTCGCGCACCCCCGGTCACCCCGAATACCGCCACACGACCGGGGTCGAGACCACCGCCGGCCCGCTCGGCCAGGG
>SXHP01000017.1 GCA_005773165.1 Sphingomonadales bacterium
GAGACCGCCGCGATCCTCGCGCAGGCGACCCCCGCCAGCTTCGTCATCCTCGACGAGGTCGGGCGGGGCACCTCCACCTACGACGGCCTCGCGATCGCCTGGGCGGTGGTGGAGGCGATTCACGACGACAATCGCTGCCGCTGCCTGTTCGCCACCCATTACCACGAGCTGACCCGCCTGGCGGAACGCTGCGACGCGCTCACCCTCCACCACGTCCGCGCGCGCGAGTGGAAGGGCGACCTCGTCCTCCTCCACGAACTGAGCCCCGGCCCGGCGGACAGAAGCTACGGCCTGGCGGTCGCGCGCCTGGCGGGCATGGCCCCGCAAACGGTCGCCCGCGCCAAGGCTGTCCTCGCGAAACTGGAGGCAGGCCGCGCCCGGACGGGAGGGTTGGCGGCGGGCCTGGACGACCTCCCCCTCTTCGCCGCCGCCGCGCAGGCGGAGGAAGCCGAATGCGACCAGGTTCGCGATGCGCTGGCGGCGCTGGACGTCGACGCGCTGAGCCCCCGCGAGGCGCTGGACGCGCTATACCGGATCAAGGCGCTGGCGAACGAACGCTGAGCCTCAACGCAGCCCCGCCGCTCTCCGCACCGCCCCGCCGACGGGCACATTGTGCAATATCCTGAACCGCGCCTCGATCAGGCTGAACAGACCGAACGCCAGCAGACCGACCGCGACCAGCACATCCCACGGGCTGGTCAGCCAGCCAAGCGCCTGCGCGGTGCCGCCCGCTTCGCCCGCCTGCTCCTGCAGCCCGGCGCGCAGCAGGAAATAGCTGCTGATGATGAAGACGACGCCGCGCGCCGCATAGCCCGCGCGCCCGCTCCACCGTGCCCAGGGCTGCCGCGCGATCTGCGGCTCCAGGTTTTTCAAGAACGTGCCCTTGACCGCCTTGACGATCTGAAAGGCGCCGACCGCGAACAGCACGGCGCCCGCGATCACGACGATGGTGGCCCCGCCGGGAAGCTGCAGCGCGGCTTCCGCCCCCTGCTGCGTGCCGTCACCCGCCGAAGCCGCGCCTCGCATCAATCGGATCGCCTGCCACCCGAGCAGCAGATGCACGACGCCGCTGGCGGCCGCGCCGAGCCGCTCCATCACACCCTCGCGATCGGAGCCGTGGCGCTCGATGTCCACCGCCGCGTCCGACAGCCGCCACAGGCCGTAAGCGAACAGCCCGGCTGCCATCACGGCGAGCAGCACCTGTCCCCCGCCCTCTCCCAGCGTCGCGAGAGCCCCGCTCGTGTCCTCGGCGCGTCCGGTGCGCAGGACCACGACGGCGATGACGATGTAGAGCAGCCCGCGAGCGGCGAAACCGACCCGGGTAAGCGTGGTGAGCCGCGCGCTGGCGTTCATGCGATCGTCCTCCTGATCGCCTGCCAACGGATCGTGGGGGCGGTCCGTTCCGGGGCCTGGCACGGCTAAGCGAGCGCTACGCCTATTTCATTGCGTGCCAGCAGGGCCGGCGCTTCACCGGTTCGCTCCTGATGCGCAGGCTGAACGGGACGCATCGCCTAACGCCCCACGAACAGAAACCCCACCGCCGCCATGATGCACCCGAACGCCGCCGCATGCCGCCAGTGGAGCGGTTCGCCGAGCACCGTCACCATGAACACGCCGAATACGACCAGCGCGATCGCCTCCTGCGCCACCTTGAGCTGCCCCGCCGACCAGCCGCTCGCGTAGCCGATCCGGTTGGCGGGGACCGCCAGGCAATATTCGAACAGCGCGATCCCCCAGCTGATCGCCACCACCGCGACAAGCGGCTTCGTCATCCCGCCCTTCAGATGCCAATACCAGGCGACCGTCATGAAGATGTTGGAGGCGAGCAGCAGCAGGATCGTCGGCATGGTCCGCGTCATGCCGCAGCGCGCGCGGCGGCACACTGCATTTTCGCTGACGCGCGCTATCTACTCCCCCATGCCCAACCGCTTCGATTCGATCCCCAACCGTCGCGCCATCGTCGACCGGCGTCTGCTCGCCGAGGCGCTCGCCGGGCTGGAGGGGGCCGACCGCGGCACGCTCCGCCGCCAGGCGACCGCGCTCCTCAAGGACGCGCTCGCCGCCGGGCGCGCCGAGATCGAGCGGCGGCTCATCGAACATCCCTCGCGCGGGCTGGAGGCCGCGGGGGCGCAGGCGTATCTGGTCGACCGGCTGCTCCAGGCGCTGTTCGACTTCACCACGCAGCGGCTCCACCCGCTCCACAATCCGACCGCGGCCGAGCGGCTCACCCTGCTCGCGGTCGGCGGCTACGGGCGCGGCGAGATGGCGCCGCATTCGGACGTCGACATCGGCTTCCTCACGCCCTGGAAACAGACGCCCTGGGCCGAAGCGGTGATCGAATCGATCCTCTATGCGCTATGGGACCTGGGGTTGAAGATCGGCCATTCCAGCCGCTCGCTCGACGACATGATCCGCCAGGCAAAGGGCGACGTCACCGTCCGCACCGCCCTGCTCGAGGCGCGCTACGTCACCGGCGACACCGCGCTCTACGACGAGGCGTCGCGCCGCTTCAAGGCGGAGGTGCAGCGCGGCACCGAGCGCCAGTTCGTCGCCGACAAGCTCGCCGAGCGCGACGCGCGGCACAAGCGGATGGGCGACACCCGCTACGTCGTCGAGCCCAACGTCAAGGAGGGCAAGGGCGGCCTACGCGACCTCCACGCGCTCTTCTGGATCGGCAAATACGCGTACGACGTCCAACGCGCGGCGCAGCTGATCGAGCGCGGGCTGTTCACCGCAGAGGAATACCGCCGCTTCCACCGCGCCGACGACTTTCTCTGGGCGGTGCGCTGCCACCTTCACGCGGTCGCAGGGCGCGCCGAGGACCGGCTGACCTTCGATCTCCAGCGCGAGATCGCCGTTCGCATGCGCTTCTCCGACCGGCCGGGGAAGTCGAAGATCGAGCGGTTCATGCAATATTACTTCCTGCAGGCGAAGACAGTTGGCGATCTCACCGGGGTGTTCCTCGCGCATCTGGACGAGACCTTCGCGGCGCGCGGGCGACGCTTCGGCCTGCCGACGATCCGTCGCCGCCCGGGCAAGCTCAACGGCTTCGTCCTCGACCGCGGGCGACTCGCGCTGCCGCGCGACGACTTCTTCGCCGAGGATCCGGTTCGGATCGTCGAGCTGTTCGCGCTCGCCGACCGCCACGCGCTGGAGATCCACCCGCTGACGATGCGTGCGGCGTCGCGCGACGCCAAGCTGGTCGACGACATCCGTCACGACGAACGCGCAAACGCGCTGTTCCTCGACGTGCTGGCCTCCCCGCGTGATCCCGAGCTGGTGCTGCGCTGGATGAACGAGACGGGGGTGTTCGGCCGCTTCGTTCCCGATTTCGGCCGCGTCGTCGCGCAGATGCAGTTCGACATGTACCACCATTACACCGTCGACGAGCACACCATCCGCGCGATCGGGCTGCTCGCGCGGATCGAACGCGGCGAGCTCCGCGACGATCATCCGCTCGGCACCGTGCTGGTCCGGCAGATCGCCTCCAGGCGCGCGCTGTACGTCGCGGTCTTGTGCCACGATATCGCCAAGGGCCGC
>SXHP01000156.1 GCA_005773165.1 Sphingomonadales bacterium
CCCGCGATCAGCTTGCGCACCTCATGCTGCGACTTGCCGCAGAACGAGCAATAGAGGGTGCTCTTCGAGTCGCCACCGCTCAGCTTCGTCATTCAATCACCTCTCGCGCGTGGGCGGGCGCGTGCCGTTTCGAAGGGCGGCTATCCTAGCGTGCCGCCCCGCCTCTACAAATCAAATCGTCCATGCGGCGTAAATGCCGCCGCCCGAACGGATCGCCTCAGGCGGCCGCGGCCATCTCGTCCGCAGGCGCAGGGCGCTTGTCGAACACCTCGTCGATCAGGCCGAAATTCTTCGCCTCGGCCGAAGACAGGAAGGTGTCGCGGTCCATCCGCCGCTCGATCTCGTCGATCGGCTGGCCGGTATATTGCGCATAGAGCTCGTTCATGCGGGCCCGGATGCGCAGGATCTCCTTGGCCTGGATCTCGATGTCCGACGCCATGCCCTGCGCGCCGCCGGACGGCTGGTGAATCATGATCCGGGCGTTGGTCAGCGCGACGCGCATGCCCTTTTCGCCGCTCGCGAGCAGAAAGGAGCCCATCGACGCCGCCTGACCGATGCACACCGTCCCGACGCGCGGGCGGATGTACTGCATCGTGTCATGGATCGCCATGCCCGCCGTGACGACCCCGCCCGGCGAATTGATGTACATGAAGATGTCCTTCTTCGGGTTCTCCGACTCGAGAAAGAGCAGCTGCGCGGTGATGAGCGAGGCCATGCCGTCCTCGACTCCGCCGGTCACGAACACGATCCGCTCCCGCAGCAGGCGCGAAAAGATGTCGAACGACCGCTCCCCGCGGTTCGATTGCTCGATGACGATGGGGACGAGACCTGCGGTCGTAGGCTGCATGCCGACCCCGGCACGCGCCAGCGCGCCTGCGAAATCACCGGTCTCGAACGGATTGTGCATGGAAAAACTCACTTATGCCCTGGAGATCGCAACATCGGCGCTTGGCGGCGGGAGTTCAAGCCCGGGCGCGGGGTAAGCGAGATACGCCAACCGCCGCACCTCGCGCCGCCCGCGCACAACCGTATCGAGGATCAACCCCGCGAAAAAGCACAGCGCCGCAAGAATGACGAGCCCGGTCGCAAGAATAGCGGTCGGGAAGCGCGGCACCAGCCGCGTCTCCATATAGGTCAGGACCAGCGGGGCGGCGAGGATCACCGCCGCGGCCCCGAGCGCCAGCCCGATGCTGCCGAAGAACAGCAGCGGCCGTTCGATCCGGTAAAGTGTCAGGATCGTCGACAGGATGCGCCAGCCGTCACGATAGGTCGACAGCTTGGACGCCGACCCCTCCGGGCGCGCGAAATAGGGCGTGGGAACCTCCGCGCACGGCATCTTGAGCTCGAGCGCATGGACGCTGATCTCCGTTTCAATCTCGAACCCGGCGCTGAGCGAGGGGAAGCTTTTGACGAACCGCCTGGAGAATACGCGGTAACCTGATAGAATGTCGGTGAAACTGCGACCGAACAGCCGCGCCAGCATGCCGGTCAGCAAAGCGTTCCCGAACCGATGGCCGCGGCGGTATGCGAGTTCGGTCTCGCCCGTGCGGCTGCCGACGATCATGTCGAGCTGCTCGTCCAGCAGCCGCCGCACCAGCGCGGGCGCGGACGCCGCGTCGTAGGGCGCATCGCCGTCGGCCATGACGTAGATGTCGGCGTCGACGTCGGCGAACATCCGACGCACCACCGCTCCCTTGCCCTGGATCCGCTCGCGCCGGACGACCGCCCCTGCTTCGCGAGCGACTTCGACCGTCCGGTCGGTGCTGTTGTTGTCGTAGACATAGACGGTCGCGCCGGGCAGCGCGGCGCGGAAGCCCGCAACCGTCTGCGCGATCGCGGCTCCCTCATTGTAGCAGGGGAGCAGGACGGCGATGGTCGGTCCGGTCATCTGCCCACTTTTCAACTAAGGTCTAACCCGTCCCGCTCGGCAAACCCTTCGTCACCCCGGACGTGTTCCGGAGTCCAGGGTTCAACAGGCGAGACCGCTGCTGGTGGTGCCCTAGACCCCGGCACGAGGCCGGGTGACGGTGGGTGCTACTCGGCCGTTTCGGCCTTCTTCTTCGCCCGCGGCTTCTTGGGCGAAGCGACGTCCGCCGCCTCAGTCCCTTCCGCAGCCTCGGCGGCGACCGGTGACGATTCCAGCACCTGCGTCTCGGCCTCGACCGGAGCCGAACCCTTCTTCGCGCGCGGCTTCTTCGGCGCGGGCGCTACGGCCGGCTCCTCGACCGGAGTCGGCTCGACCGCGGCGTTCTCGCCCTTGGCTACCGGCTTCTTCTTGGCCGCCTTTGGCTTGGGAGCCTCCGCTGCGGGCTCGGCATGGTCGTGACCGGCGTGGTCGTGAGCCGCGTGATCGTGCCCATGATCATGCGCATGCTCGTGATCGTCATGATTGTGGACGTGCGTGCCGGTCGCGAAGCCGTCCTCGCTCTCGATCGCCGCCTCCAGTTCGGCCTTGGTCGTCTCGCGGTCGGTCACCTCGGCCTTGCCGAACAGGAAGTCGACGACCTTGTCCTCGTACAGCGGCGCGCGGAGCTGCGCCGCCGCCATCGGCTCCTGCTGCACATATTGAATGAACCGCTGGCGATCCTCGGGGCCGTATTGCTGCGCCGCCTGCGCGATCAGCCGGTTCATCTCTTGGGCAGTCACCTCGATGCCGTTCGCCTGACCGATCTCGGAAAGCAGCAGCCCCAGGCGGACGCGGCGCTCGGCGATCTTGCGGTAATCGTCGCGCTCGCGCTCCATTTCGGCCTTGGCGGCCTCCGGATCGGCCTCGTGGGTCGCCTCATGCTCGAGCTGCGCCCAGATCTGCGAAAACTCCGCCTCCACCATCGACGGCGGCACTTCGAAATCGTGGTCGCCCGCGAGCTGATCGAGCAGCTTGCGCTTCATGTGGGTGCGGGTGAGCCCATTGTGCTCCTGCTCGATCTGGCCCTTCACCAGCCCGCGGAGCTGCTCCAGGCTCTCGAGCCCCAAGCCCTTGGCCATCTCGTCATCGATCGCGCCCTCGCCCGCGGTCTTCACCGACTTGATCGTCAGGTCGAACGTGGCGGGCTTCCCGGCCAGCGACTTTTCCTGATAATCGCTCGGGAAGGTCACGGAGATCTGACGCTCGTCGCCCGCCTTCACGCCGACGATCTGGTCTTCGAACCCGGGGATCAGGCGCCCCGAACCGATCTCGACCGCCATGTCGGTTCCCGTACCGCCTTCGAACGCGACGCCGTCGGCGGTCTTGCCGACGAAATCCATCGTGACCAGGTCGCCGGTCTCCGCCGCCTTGTCGCCCGCGTCGTCCCAGCGCTTCTGCTGGTCGGAGAACATCTTGAGCTGGGCGTCGACCTGCTCGTCGGCGACGGGCACGGTCAGCCGCTCGAGCTTGAGCGCGTCGATCGCGGGCGCGGGGACCTGCGGCAGCACTTCCAGCTCGACGGTGACCTGCGCGTCCTTGCCGGTCTCGTAACCCTCGTCCAGGTGAACATGCGGCTGCATCGCCGGACGCAGCGCCTTGTCGGCGAGTAGGCTCTGGACGCCTTCCTGGATCGCCGAGTTGAGCGCGTCCTGCGCGAGCGCGGGCCCGTGCATCTTGCGGACCAGGTTCGCGGGCACCTTGCCGGGGCGAAAGCCGGGCATGCGGATCTGCGGAGCGACCCGCTTCAGCTCAGCGTCGACCTTGGCGTCGATGTCGCCCGCGCTGATGGTGAGCGTGTAGGCGCGCTTCAGCCCCTCGTTCAGCGTCTCGACAGTCTGCATTGGAAACCTTCATCTGGAGAAATTCACGCTTCGCCCGCGGCTCAGCGGCGGGACTGGTGCGGGCGAAGGGACTCGAACCCCCACATCTTGCGATGGCAGGACCTAAACCTGCTGCGTCTACCAGTTCCGCCACACCCGCATAAACGGCCGAAGCTGTTCGGCGCGCGTCTATACCAGCCGGACGCCTCGGGGCAAGCGCCGCGGGACCCGAGCGCGTCGTGAGGCGTTGAGGGGCACGAAGGAGACCAGACCATGGCGACCCAGCCCCCGCAGGAAATGCCGCCCCCCGACAGCCAGCCGGCGCAGCCCGACACGCCGCCCGCCGAGTTCCCGGGATCCTCGCCCGACTTCGATCAGCCCTCTCCCGGCACGCCTGGAACCGATCCGGGCACCGAACAGCCGTTGCAGATGTGATGAGCGATCCGCGCAACGCCGTGGACGCCGAGGACATGGCCCCCTTCGACCCCGCTGGAGAAGCGGCGTCAAGCGCGGTCGGCCCCCGCGCGGAGGATGAGCCGGAGCCGCTTCCGGGCACCGACGCGATGGGCGGCGAGACCGGCGGGCTCGCCGGAACGAGCCGCTGAGCATGAGAGGAACGACATTGACTGATCCCGTTACACCCCCTCGCGAAGATGAGCGGAGCGACATCCAACAGGCCGTCGAAGCGCGCGCCGATGCGGTCGCCCGCGGCGAAGGCGGGTCGGAGCCGGCGACCTTCACCGACTCCGGCCTGCACGACGGCAACAGCGGCACAGGCGGCGAGGTCAAGAACCAGGACCTGACCGCGCAGTAGATGGGCGCTTACGCCAGCTAAATGCCCCTCACCCCAGCGAAGGCTGGGGTCTCCCGGTTAATGCGAGACCCCAGCCTTCGCTGGGGTGAGGGGCCTCGGCGGGATCGTGGGCACCTTCACCCGCCGCGCCGTCAGGATCCGCACCGGCGCGGCCGGCACCTCGCCCTTGAACGATCCCCGAATGGTCGCGGTCGGGTTGATCGGCTTGTCGAAGATGCGCAGCACGACGTCGAAGCCTTCGACCACCCGCCCGAACGCGGCATAGCCCAGATTGTCGCCCGCCTTGGACGGATCGGCGTCGAGCCCGGGCTGATCGCCGACCATGATCGTGAACTCGCCTCGCGCCGTGCCCGGCCCGAGCCGCGCCGTGGAGATCGCGCCCTCCAGGTGCTTGACCCCGGTCTGCGTCGTCGGCTCATGCTTGATCGGCGGCAGCGACAGCTTGGGATCGCCGTTCATCCCGAACTGGATGAAGCCGAAGCGGTCCGCCACATGCGACACCCGGTACACGCGCCTGCCGTCCAGCCGCTTCTGGTCGACATAGCGCAGGAAGTTGGCCGCGGTGACCGGCGCCTTCTTGGTTTCGAGCGCCAGGACGAATCGGCCCTCGCTGGTGTCGATGGCGACCCTCGGCAGCGAAGGATCGGGAGTCGGCGCGGGCGCAGGCGTCGCGAACGGCAGGGGAGTCGCGAGCGGAACGGGCTGCGGCGGGGTCTGCGCCGCGGCAAGCGCCCCGCCCCCCATCAGCGCCAGCGTGATCGTCGAGCGCACCATGCCGTCCTCCTCCGGGTCCTATCCCAACGCCGTCTTCACCAGCTCGTTGACGACCGCAGGGTTGGCCTTGCCTCCCATCGCCTTCATCGTCTGCCCGACAAAGAATCCGAACAGCGCGACCTTGCCGCCGCGGTATTGCTCCAGCTGGCCGGGGTTCTTAGCCAGCACCTCGGCGATCACCGCCTCGATCGCGCCTGTGTCGCTGGTCTGCTTGAGCCCGCGCGCCTCGACGATCGCTTGCGCGCCGTCGCCGGTCTCCAGCATGACCTCGAACACCTGCTTGGCGAGGCTGCCCGAGAGCGTGCCGTCGGCGACCAACGCGAGCAGCTCGGCCGCCTGGGCGGGGCTGACCGGGCTCTCCTCGATCCCGCGGCCCAGCCGGTTGAGCGCACCGAACAGCTCCGATGTCGTCCAGTTCGCCGCCGCGACGGGCTTAGCGCCCGTGTCGAGCAGCGCATCGAACCACCGCGCCGCCTCGACCTCGGCGGTCAGAACGTCGGCATGATAAGGACTTATGCCGAGCTCCTCATACCGCCTGCGCTTGGCGTCGGGCAGTTCGGGAAGCGACGCGCGGCACGCGTCGAGGAACGCTTCGTCGAGCTCGAGCGGCAGCAGGTCGGGATCCGGGA
>SXHP01000157.1 GCA_005773165.1 Sphingomonadales bacterium
CGCCTTCGTCGCCACGCTGAGGGTGTCGAGCCTCGCGACCGTTTCGTGGAGCTCGCTGCGCCTGCGGCGGCCGATCCGGTTCGAAGCGCTGGCGGTGGTGGTTTTGCTGGGGGCCGCTCTCGTCTCCGCGCCCGAGCCGCGGATGCTGTCGGGGCAGGTCTGGGACAAGTCGAACGTCGGCCCCGTCGAAAAGGCGATCCGCTCGGCCGGGCTCGGGCTGAACCCGATCAACGACGGCAACACGCTGCGCCTGCCGATCCCCGATCTGACCGAAGAGCGCCGCAAGGAGCTCGCCAAGCTCGCCGGGCAATATGCCGAAAAGGCGCGCATCGCGGTCCGCAACGTCCGCCGCGACGGCATGGACGCCCTGAAGACGGACGAGAAGAAGAACGTCTTCGGCGAGGACGAGCGCAAGCGCTACGAAACCGATCTCCAGAAGCTGACCGACGCGACGATCGCCGATCTCGATGCGGCCGCAGCGTCGAAAGAGAAAGAGATTTTAGGCAAGTGAGGCGCTTAGCCGTCTCGATTGATCCTCCGTCACCCCGGACTTGTTCCGGGGTCCAGAGTGCCGCACGCCGTGAACTCGACAACGAAGGGCTTTGCCTGCCGGGCGCTGGACCCCGAAACAAGTCCGGGGTGACGACGAAAGTGTGGCAAGCGATGCCCGCATGAGCAGCGCGCCCCTGATCTCCCCAGTGCCCACGCCCTCGGCCGTCCCCCGCCACGTCGCGATCATCCTGGACGGCAACGGCCGCTGGGCGAAGCAGCGCCATCTGCCGCGCTTCGCCGGGCACAAGGCGGGGGTAGAAGCGGTCCGCCGGGTCACGCGCGCGGCGCGCGGCATGGGGATCGAGGCGCTGACCCTCTACGCTTTCTCCAGCGAGAATTGGCGCCGCCCGGAAGAGGAGGTCAATGACCTGATGGGCCTGCTGCGGGTGTTCATCCGCAGCGACATCGACGAGCTCGTCCGCGAAAACGTCCGCCTCCGCGTCATCGGCGACTACCGCCGCTTCGCTCCCGATCTTGTGACGATGGTCGACGCCGCGGTCGCGCGCACCCGCGACAACACCGGTCCGATCCTGGCGATCGCGCTCAACTACGGCGCGCAGGCCGAGCTCGCCGCCGCCGCGCGCCGCCTCGCCGAGCGGCTCGCGCCCGACCAGATCGACGAGGCCGCGATCGAGGCGGAGCTCGAGACGCGCGATCTGCCGCCGCTCGATCTGCTCATCCGCACGAGCGGCGAGCACCGGCTGTCCAACTTCCTGCTCTGGCAGGCGGCCTATGCCGAGCTGCTGTTCGTCGACACGCTCTGGCCCGATTTCGACGGCGAGGCGCTGGCCCAGGCGGTGGCGGCGTTCGGGCGGCGGCAGCGCCGCTACGGCGGCCTGTGACCGAAGCTCCGGTCAAGCGCCCCTCCGATCTCCCCCTGCGCGCGGTCGCGGGAGCCGCGATGATCGCGGTGGCGCTGACCGCCTTGTACTTCGGCGGGATCGTCTTCTGGCTGCTCTGCGCGGTCGCGGCGGTGTTCATGATGGCCGAATGGTCGGATCTCCACCAGGCGACCGGCAAGAACAAGCGCCTCGGCCAATACGCGCTGTTCGTCCCGCTTGCGCTGATGTCGCCCTGGGGAGCGGGACCGCACTTTCTCGCGCTCGGCCTGCTCGCGGGGGCGGCGTTCTTCGTCGTCATCGTGACGGGGCGTCGCGCGCTTGCGGGCGGGGTGCTCTACGTCGGCCTTCCCGTCATGGCGCTGCTGCTGATCCGCGAGCAGCAGCCTGGCGGGCTCCTCTACACCGTCTGGGCGCTCGCATTGGTCTGGGCGTGCGACATCGGCGCGTATTTCTCCGGCCGCACCTTCGGCGGTCCCAAGCTGTCGCCGACGATCAGCCCCAATAAGACCTGGGCCGGGCTGATCGGCGGCGTGATCCTGGCGAGCGTCTTCGCCGCCGCGATGCACCAGGTCTATGGCCTGCCGCTCCGCCTCGCGCTCGCCACGCCCCTGCTGGCGGTGCTCGCGGTGCTAGGCGACCTGTACGAGAGCTGGCTCAAGCGGCGCGCGGGGGTGAAGGATTCGGGCACGGTCCTGCCGGGCCACGGCGGCGTCCTCGATCGGCTCGACGGCGTCGTCCCCGTCGCGCCGCTCGCGGCGGTGCTCGTCGTCCTGCCGCTCCTTCTGGCATGAAGACGGTCACCATTCTCGGCGCGACCGGGTCGGTCGGCACGTCGACGCTCGACCTGGTCGAGCGCGCGCCGGAGGCGTTCCGGGTCCTCGCGCTCACCGCGCACCGCGACGTCGAAGGACTCGCCGACGCCGCGATCCGCACCAACGCGCAGCTCGCCGTGGTCGCCGACGAACATTGCTTGCCCGCCTTGCGAGAGGCGCTCAGCGGCACGGGGGTCGCCACGGCGGGCGGTGCCCAGGCGGTCGATGAGGCGGCGGCGCTCGGCGCGGACTGGACGATGGGGGCGATCGTCGGCTGCGCCGGTCTCGCGCCGACCATGCGCGCGGTGGCGATGGGCGGGGTTGTCGTGCTCGCCAACAAGGAGCCGCTGGTTTCCGCGGGCGACCTGATCATCGCCGCGGCGCGGGCGAGCGGCGCGACGCTGCTTCCGGCCGACAGCGAGCACAATGCGATCTTCCAATGTCTCGATGCGGCCCGCCCCGAAGGCGTCCGGCGCATCATCCTCACCGCCAGCGGCGGGCCGTTCCGCGATTGGTCGCTGGAGGACATGCGCCGCGTCACCCCGGCGCAGGCGGTCGCGCACCCCAATTGGTCGATGGGGGCGAAGATCTCGGTCGACAGCGCGACGCTGATGAACAAGGGGCTCGAGCTGATCGAGGCCGCGCGGCTGTTCCCCGTCCCCCACGACCGGATCGAGATCGTCGTTCATCCGCAATCGGTAATCCACAGCCTGGTCGACCACGTCGACGGCTCGATGCTTGCGCAGCTCGGTCCATCCGACATGCGCGTGCCCATCGCGCACTGCCTCGCTTACCCTGCGCGCATGCCGACGCCGATGGAGCCGCTCGACCTGGTCGGCATCGGCAAGCTCGAGTTCGAAGCGCCCGATCCGATCCGCTTTCCGGCGCTCCGCCTTGCGCGCGAAGCGCTGGAGGCGGGGGGCGCGCGCCCTGCGATCCTCAACGCCGCCAACGAGGTCGCGGTCGCCGCTTTCCTGGCTAACCGCATCGGATTTCTTGAAATTGCCGCAATCGTCGCCGATACGCTGGCGCGCTACAATCCGCCCGCGCCCGGCACGCTCGACGAGGTTCTCGCCGTCGATCGGCAAGCCCGGCGTTACGCGGACGAGTGCGTGAAGGATGGTTCAGTGACAGTTGGTGGCGTTTGATTCAGACCCCCGGTCTTCTGCTGACCCTTGTCGCCTTCTTTCTGGTGATCGGCCCGCTCGTGTTCGTTCACGAGATGGGGCATTATCTCGCCGGCCGCTGGTTCGGCGTGAAGGCGGAGGCGTTTTCGATCGGCTTCGGGCGCGAGATCGCCGGATGGACCGACAGGCGCGGCACCCGGTGGAAGCTCGGCTGGCTCCCTCTGGGCGGCTATGTCCGCTTCGCCGGCGACATGAACCCGGCGAGCCAGCCGTCCGCCGATTGGCTGGCGCTTCCCGCCGCCGAGCGGCAGCGGACCTTTCAGGCGAAGCCCGTGTGGCAGCGCGCGATCATCGTCGCCGCGGGTCCGGCGGTGAACTTCCTGCTCGCCGTCCTGATCCTCGCAGGCTTCGCCG
Organism: Sphingomonadales bacterium; assembly: GCA_005773165.1. Classification (GTDB taxonomy): domain Bacteria; phylum Pseudomonadota; class Alphaproteobacteria; order Sphingomonadales; family Sphingomonadaceae; genus Sphingomonas. The sequence goes on from SXHP01000157.1 coordinate 3,748, forward strand.
CTACGGTCGGCGTGGACCGCACGCCGCCGGTCGTCGGGACCGTTCAGGCCGGCAGCGCCGCCGCGGCGGCGGGGCTCCAGCCCGGCGACCGCATCACCGCGCTCGGCGGCCGCTCGGTCGAGACCTACCGCGACCTCCAGCTCTATGTGGTGATGCGGCCGGGCGAGCGCGTGGCGGTCGATTACATCCGCTCCGGGCGACCCGCCCGCGCCGACGCGATCTTCGGCCGGGTGACCATGCGCGATCGCTTCGGCAACGAGACGGCGATCGGGCGTCTCGGCGTCGGCTCGGGCCGGATCGTCTACGAGCCTGTGCCGCTGCTGCAAGCGCCCGGCGCGGGCGTCCGCATGGTGGGCAGCATCCTGCGCGGCACCCTTGACGGGCTCGGCCAGATCATCACCGGCCGCCGCTCGCTGGACGAATTGGGCGGGCCGATCCGCATCGCCAAAGTGTCGGGCGAGCAGTTCTCGCTCGGCTGGGCCGCGCTGGTTCTGCTGATCGCATTCGTGTCCATCAATCTGGGGTTCATCAATCTCCTGCCAGTCCCCATGCTCGATGGCGGTCATCTGTTCTTCTATGCGATCGAGGCGGTGCGGCGGCGTCCGGTGGCGGCGAGCACGCAGGAGTGGGCGTTCCGCGGCGGATTGGCGGCCTTGCTCGCGCTGATGCTGTTCGTGACGATCAACGATCTGGGGAATCTCGGCTTGTGGAAGAATTTGGCCGGGTTGATCGGTTGATCGAGGTAGGGCAGGGCGCGTCCGGGCGCGCGTTCTGCGGTTCACAGGGGTCGGCTGCGACTTTTCTGGGGTGGGTTTTTCGGTGACAGCAATGACGTTCAACACTTACGGGCGCGCGGGCGCGATTCTGCTCGCGGGCACGATGCTGTCGGGAGTGCCGCTGCACGCCCAAACCGCACCCGCGGCGCCCGCCTCGGGGACTGCGTCGGCGCCGGGCGCGCCGCAGGGGCAGCGCGCGATCACCTCGCTCCGCGTCGAAGGATCGCAGCGGATCGAGCCCGATACGGTCTTGTCCTACACCAAGCTGCGCATCGGCCAGGCGTACACCAACGAGACGCTCGATCAGGCGATCAAGGACCTTTATGCGTCCGATCTGTTCGCCGATGTTCAGGTGAGCGGCGCCGAGACCGGCGAGATCGTGCTGCGCATCCGTGAAAATCCGATCATCAACCGCGTCATCCTGGAGGGCAACAAGCGCCTGAAGGACGACAAGATCCGCAAGGAGATCAAGCTCGCTCCGCGGCAGATCTTCACCCGCACCGCGGTGCGTCAGGATGTCGCACGCATCGTCGAGCTGTACCGCCGCCAGGGCCGCTTCGCCGCGGTGATCGAGCCCAAGCAGGTCAGCCTCGACCAGAACCGCGTCGACGTGGTGTTCGAGATCAGCGAGGGGCCGAAGTCCAAGGTCCGCCAGATCAACATCATCGGCAACGAGAAGTTCTCCGACGGCCAGCTCCGCGGCGAGATGGCGACCAAGCAGGCGCGCCTCACCACCTTCCTCAGCTCGAACACGTCCTATGACCAGGATCGTCTGGCGTACGATCAGCAGAAGCTCCGCCAGTTCTACCTGACGCAGGGCTATGCCGACTTCCGCATAACCTCGGCGGTCGCCGAGCTGACGCCGGACAAGCGCGACTTCATCATCACCTATGTCGTCGAGGAGGGGCCGCGCTACAAGTTCGGCGACATCACCGTCGACAGCGAGATCCGCGACTTCGACAACAAGCGGCTGGCGGCGACGCTCGCGCCCAAGAAGGGCGAATGGTACAACGCCAAGCTGGTCGAGGACTCGGTCGACAGCCTCAGCCAGTCGGCGGGGCTGTTCGGCTACGCCTTCACCGAGGTGAACCCCGAGTTCAACCGCGATCGCGAAACGCTGACGATGGCGATCAACTTCAACATCGCGCAGCAGCAGCGCTCCTATGTCGAGCGGGTGGAGATCACCGGCAACACCCAGACGCAGGACAAGGTGATCCGTCGCGAGATCCGGCTGGCGGAGGGCGATGCGTTCAACAGCTTCCAGATGCGGCGCTCGCAGGACCGCATCAACAGCCTGGGCTATTTCCAGGACAAGTTCGAAATCAAGCCGGTCCAGGGATCGTCACCCGACCGCGTCGTCCTGGAGGCGGCGGTCGAGGAGAAGTCGACCGGCGAGCTCCAGTTGTCGGCGGGCTATTCGTCGCTCGAGCGCTTCATCATCCAGACCTCGATCGCCCAGCGCAACTTCCGGGGCAAGGGGCAGGAGCTCCGCGCCGGCGTCAATTACTCGACCTATTCCAAATCGGTGGAGCTGGGCTTCACCGAGCCGTACCTGTTCGACAAGAACGTCGCGATCGGCGGCGACATCTTCCGCCGCGACTTCAACTCGTTCAACTTCGCGCGCGGCGATCGCCAGACGACCTATTCGCAGGTTTCCACCGGGTTCCAGATCCGCGCAGGCGTGCCGCTAACCGAATTCTGGTCGCTGTCGGGACGATACGGGCTGTCCTACGACGAAGTGGGGCTCGATCGGAGCAGCTTCTTCACCGACCTGAACGGCGACAACGTGCGCGGCAACAGCCCCGCCGACACCTGCGACCCGTTGCAGGCCGGCCGCTACCTCTGCGAAGCGATCGGCAATCGCTGGACGTCGTCGATCGGCTATTCGCTGATCTACGACAGCCTCAACAGCCGGCTGCGCCCGACCGCGGGGCAGCGCTTCTCGTTCAGCCAGGATTTCGCCGGGCTTGGCGGCGACGTGAAGTATCTGCGCACCCGCGCGGAAGGCTCGAAGTTCTTCAACGTCGGCAGCGGCTTCATCTTCTCGCTTCTGGGGGAAGGCGGCTACATCCGCTCGCTGGAGAAGAGCCGCGGCGAGGGGATCGACAAGGTCCGGATCGTCGACCGCTTCTACCTCGGCGAACCGCAGTTCCGCGGCTTCCAGATCCGCGGCGTCGGGCCGCGCGTCCAGCGTATCCAGTTCCAGGCCGACGGTCGCACGCTGATCACCGACCGCGATCAGATCGCCGACGACGCGCTCGGCGGCCGGGCTTATTATCTGACGCGCGCGGAGCTGGAGATCCCGCTCGGCGCGGGCGCGCGCGAATTGGGGCTTCGGCCGTCGATCTACGTGCAGGCGGGCAGCCTGTTCGGGATCACCCGGCCGCGGCCGACCGCGGTGTTCCCGACCGTCACGGACGCGAATGGGGTCGTCACCACGCTTCCGATCACCACGCCCCTGTTCGACGCATCGGGCAACGCGCTCTATGTCGTGCCGGCGCCGGTCGCCCCTGCGACCGATCCCAACGCCGGGCAGATCACCACCTGCGCGATCGGCTTCTCGACGACGGCCGGGGGCGCCTGCGCGGGCACGTCGGCCAACGTCCGCTATTCGTCGTCCCAGGCGCCGTTCAAGGAAGTGTTCTACGGCAGCAGCGCCAAGCCGCGCATATCGGTCGGCATCGGGGTCAACTGGAACTCGCCGTTCGGCCCGTTGCGTATCGACGTCGCCAAGGCGCTGGTCACCCAGCCCGGCGACGATCCCAAGCTCATCACCTTCAACGTAGGAACCCAGTTCTGATGACCAGCATGATCAAGACCGCGGCGCTGATCGCCGCCCTCGCCACGCCCGCAGCCGCGCTCGCGCAGGCCCCCGCCGCGCAGCCCGCCCCTGCGCCCGTCGCCTCGGCCCCCGCCTATCCGGCGATCGCCGACTTCGCGGCGGCGGTGCGCAGCTCCAACGCCTATCAGGCCGCGGCGCGGCAGATCCAGACGCAGTACAAGGCGCAGATCGACGCGTACAACGCGCGCAGCCAGCCGCTGCAGGCCGAGCTCCAGCGTTCGGCGCAGGAGATCCGCACGCTGCAGCAGAACAACACCGCCGAAGCGACGGTCAACCAGCGCATCCAGGCGTTCCAGACCCGGCAGCAGGCGATCCAGACCGAGCTCGCCCCGCTCGCCGCGCCGTTCGAGCGTCCGCTCGCTTATGCCGAGGAGCAGATCACCGCGCGCCTCGATCAGGCGACCCGCAACGCGATGACCGCCAAGCGCGTCAATATCCTGATCCGTCCGGAGGCGGTCGCCTTCGCGATGCCGACGTCGAACATCACCGCCGACATCACGCAGCAGTTGAACGCGCTGGTGCCGACCGCCTCGATCGCGGTGCCCGCCAATTGGCAGCCCGGCGGTCAGCAGGCCCCCGCGGCGGCCGGGCGTCCCGCGACTCCCGCGACGACCCCCGCAACCCCGCCGCGCCGCAACCAGGGCCGCTGAGCGTGGCGGGAGCGCTCGACATCGGTCGCGTCATGGCGGCGCTCCCGCACCGCTACCCCATGCTGCTCGTCGATCGGGTCGAGGAACTCGTTCCCGACACGTCGATCGCCGCGATCAAGGCGGTGACGATCAACGAGGGCTTCTTCCAGGGCCATTTCCCCGGCCGCCCGATCATGCCAGGCGTCCTCATCGTCGAGGCGCTGGCCCAGGCGGCCGGGATTTTGGCGGTGGAAAGCCTCGGGCTCGCGGGCTCGGGCAAGCTCGTCTACTTCATGGCGATCGACGGGGCGAAGTTCAGGAAGCCGGTCGAACCCGGCGTCCTGCTCCGCCTGGAGGCCGAGTTCGTGCAGAAGCGTGCCACCGTCTGCAAGTTCGCCGGCCGCGCCAAGGTCGACGGCCAGGTCGTCGCGGAAGCGAACTTCACCGCAATGATCGCCGACCCGCCTTCTCCTTAGCCGTCACCCCAGCGAAAGCTGGGGTCTCTTGATGCGGAGATGCCAGCTTTCGCTGGCATGACCGGAGCGGTTCTGATAGGCGCGCCGCTTTCCAAAAGGCTGGTCGGAACCAGCCATATCCGGAGCATTATCCATGAAGGCCGATACCCATCCCGATTATCACATGATCAAGGTCCAGATGACCGACGGCACCGTGTTCGAGACCCGCTCCTCCTGGGGCTAGGAAGGCGACACGATGACGCTGGACATCGACCCGCTCGCGCACCCGGCATGGACCGGCGGCCGCGGCACCATGCTCGACACCGGCGGCCAGGTCGCCCGCTTCAACAAGCGTTTCGGCGGCGGGCTTACGCTGCGCAAGTAACGGCTGGGGGCGGGGCGCACGGCCCCGCCCGCCGGCTCAGGCGAGCTTGAACGCCTCCTTGTTCGCCTGCGCGGTGAGCTTCGCGTTGCCGTCCGCGCCCATGGCGGCATGAAGCGGCGGAAAGATCGTTTCCTCCTCCTCGCGCATATGCTCCTCGATCTCCGACCGGAACTCGGCCACCTTGGCGAGGAATTCGGGCGATCCGCGGTCCAGGTTCTCCAGGTCGTACAGATATTGCTTCACGTATCCGTGATCGTGATTGAGCTTGTCCGCGTCCGCCTTGTCGCCCTTTACCCGTAACGCGGGATAGAGCACGTTCTCCTCCATGAAGGCGTGCTTGCCCAACGCATGCTTCAGCTGGGTGAGCAGCGCCGTCCGTTTTCCCCGGTCGGCGTCCGACGTCTTGCTCAACGCGTCGAACAGCGTCAGCGCCATCTTGTGCTCGGTCTTGACCGCGTCGAACCAGTCGCCCGAAAGCGCGCTCGGCGCCTGAACCATCGCCTTGCGCCCGAGGTTGAGCGCGACCCCCGCGACCAGCCCTGCGGCGGCGATCCCCAGATTGGCGGCGGTGCGGCTCGTCGCGGCTCGGCCCGCGCGCTTGGCTCCCGCGCTCGCCGCCTTGCGCGCGCCCGACGGCGCCGCGGCCACGGTCCTGCGCGCGCTCGCCGCGGTGCGGGTGGAGGTGCGCACCGCCTTGCGCGCCGCGCCGGTCACCGCTGCCGCGACCGGCTCGACCGCCTGGGTCAGCTGCTCGACCGTGCCCTCCGGAGCCTTGGCGCGGGACTTCTTGGCCGCCGCGCGTGGCTTGCGCTTGGGCGCGGGCCGCGTCTCGGGATTGTCCTGCTCTTGCCGTTGGTCGTCGTCCGCCATCGCAGCCTCCTGTTCGTGTCGCCGTGTCAAGTGCTCGGCTCAACGGTTGTTCCATGGGAAGGCGTGCGATTGATCCGCGCCCAACCAGTCGGCGAGTGAGAGCTCGCTGGTCGCCGCGGTCTCCGCGCCCATGCTGTTGCGCATGATCTCCAGCGCCCAGGAGGTCCGCTGCACATGCTCGCCCGCCACCGCGTCGCCCGGCACCCACAGGCCGTAATCGCGCATATGGGCGTCGGCGGCGGTGAACAGCACGCAGATGTCGGCGGCGACGCCGGTCAGGATCAATCGGCTCACCTGCAGCTTGGGCAGGAGCACGGGCAGGTTGGTCGCGTAGAAGCCTGAGAATTGCGGCTTGATCACGAAGTAATCGTCACGCCTGGGCGCCAGCGCGCGGACGATATCCGGCACGTCACCGTTCTCGAGGCAGCGGTCGACCAGCCGCCCGCGTTCCGAATGCCATTCGCCGAAATTGTCGTTGACATAGACCACCGGCACGCCCGCGGCGTCCGCCTCTTCCCGCAGCCGCGCGATCGCCGCCGCAGCGTCGGCCGCCGGTCCCCTCAGCGCGTCTGCGCCCTCGAAGGACATTTCGTTGATCATGTCGATGATCAGGAGCGCGGTGTTCCCCGCGGCGGGTGCGTCGATCGTGGCGGCCATGCGCATGACCCTGCCGTCTTCGCCCGCCCGCCGCCATAACCCGCGTTGCATGTACGGATTGGCGGAGGGAGTGGGATTCGAACCCATGGTGGGCTTGCACCC
>SXHP01000158.1 GCA_005773165.1 Sphingomonadales bacterium
ATATTCGATGTTCACCGTTGTCCCCGCGCCCACGGACGAGCGGCCGTATCTCTCGCCCGCCTCAGCGAGTGCGGCGAGCTCGCCCCGCCAAGCGGCGTCGGTGAGACGAAGGTTGAGGAAGCCCGGCCCCGCCATCGCAGCATGGGCCACATCGTTGAGCTGTGCCAACTCCGTCGCCAAGGCTTGCGCCAGGTCTCGCGGCTTCAGACCTGCGGGCTTGGCGAGAACCATCGCCGCATTGGTCGCGAGGTCGCCGTGCGTCGCATCCCGCGGCGGCTCGACCGTGACATTCTTGCGATCGATCCCGCCGGGCAGCGTCCCCGCCGCGACCATTGCGTCGAGAGCCGCGTCCACATGGCGGGCGAAACGGGTATAAAGCGTCATGGGGCGCGCTCTAGCCGATGCGCCAGCGGTGTCCAACCGCAGCCGACTCCTCACCCGGGCCGGAGCTGTCGCTCCCTGAGTCCAGGCACCGATCGACGTGGGCGCGGCGCAAGTCACATCGCCCAACACGCATTTGCGATCCCTGCCGCAGCGCCATACCTCGGCGCTCGAAAGTGACGAGAGAGGACCTGACCGGCTCGACGCAACATGCGGGAGTTCACGATCATGCGCACCACCCTGAAACTATTCGCCGCCGCCGCGGCGGCGCTCACCTCCACCATCGGCATCGCGCAAGAGTTGAGCGTCGCTTCACCCATGAAGGCAGCACCTACGTCTACTCCTCGGCCGTGCAGAACGGCCGCACGGTGATCACCGGCCGCCGCTTGCCTTCCGGCGAAACGTTTCGCCTGGTCGTGGACGGCAGGCGTGTCTCGGGCGTGTCGGGCGGCACGCCGGTTTCGTTCCGCACGGCAAGCGCAAAAGGCGCGGCTCGGGGCCTCGAATTCGCGGCGCGCTAGAAGCCTTCCGGCAGGTCGATTGCTCCCACCACCTCGCGGTATCGGGTCACGGCGTAGCGATCGGTCATTCCTGCGATGAAATCGGCGATGTGGCGGCTGCGTGCGGGCTCCTCCGCGGGCAGCCGCTCACGCCACTCTTGGGGGATGGTCCGGGGCTCGGCGGCATAAGCCGCGAACAGGCCCGCGACGATGGTCCGCGCCGCCTCAGCCGCCTCGAGCTGGCGCGGATGGTGGTAGAGATTGGCGTACATGAAGCGCTTGAGGTCACGCTCCGCGTGGCGCATCGCTGGCGAAAAGCCGGCTAGGCAGGTGCCCGCCGCTCGAACATCGTCGGCGCTCCCCACCCCGCTCTGCGCGATCCGTGTGCGGGTCTCGCCGATTAGATCGTTGACCATCGCGCCGATCTGACCGCGGACGAGTTCGCCCATCAAACGCTGCGGCTCGCAATCGGGAAAGCGCGCGCGGGCGGCGTCCCAGTTTTGCGCGACAAGCGGTACGGCGAGCAGCTGATCCAGCGTCAGCAGCCCGGCGCGCAACCCGTCGTCGATGTCGTGATTGTCATAGGCGATGTCGTCCGCGATCGCGGCGACCTGCGCTTCGACGGAGGGCCATGCCGCGAGATCGAGCGGATAGGCGGCGTCCACCTCGGCGAGCGCCCAGCCGGGATGACGCACGGGACCGTTGTGCTTGGCGAGCCCTTCGAGCGTCTCCCAAGTCAAGTTCAATCCGGGCCAGCGAGGATAGGGTCGCTCGATCGTCGCCAGCGTGCGCAGCGTGTGACCGTTGTGATCGAACCCGCCCGCGCCCGCGAGCGCCGCCTTGAGCGCGTCCTCCCCAGCATGTCCGAACGGCGGGTGGCCGATGTCATGCGCCAGGCACAGCGCTTCCGTCAGATCCTCGTTCAGCCCCAGCGTTCGCGCCACGGTGCGGCCGATCTGCGCAACTTCGATGCTGTGGGTCAGCCGAACCCGGAAATGGTCGCCGTCCGGCGCCATGAACACCTGGGTCTTGTGACGCAGCCGACGAAAACTGATCGAATGGACGATGCGATCGCGATCGCGCTGAAAGGCGTCGCGCGGACCCCGATCGGTCCCCTTCTGTTCTTCGTGGAGCCGACCTCTGCTGCGCGCCGGGTCCGAAGCCCAGGGCGCGCGATGGCTCATCAGCCGCCCAATCGCTTGACCGGCTGTCCCGCGTCGCTGGTGAAGGTGAAGGCGCTGACGCCCTCCTTCTTCAGGTCGTTGACGAACTTGCGCGCCTCTGCGCTCGTGCTGAAGGGACCGGCGAGAACGCGATTGGTCGCGCGGAGAGGCGTGGTCCAGCCGCCGCGGCTGCCGAAAACGCCCGGCGCCTTCGCCTTGACGGCCGCGTAGGCCTTGGGGAGATCGCCTTCGAACGCGCCGCCTGCGACCTGTACCCAGATGCGCTCGGGATTGGCGCGCTCGATCTTCTTTTTCGCGGCGGCTTCCTTGTCGGCCAGCGCCTTCGCCGCCGCGGCGGCCTTCTTCTCGGCAAGCGCCTTCTTGTCGGCCAGGGCCTTCCGATCCGCGGCCTTCTTGTCCGCTGCGGCTTTGGCGACAAGCTTGTCCGCGGCGGACTTGTCGGCAGCCGCGCGGGCGGCAACGAGCTTGTCGGCCGCCGCGCGATCGATCTCGGCCTGCGCTGCGAATTGCGATCCGACGGCCGCGACAGCCGGCGCCTCGCCGGGCGCGGAGCGCTCGGGACCTTCGACCCCGAGTTCGGCGGCGGGGATCGACAGGCTCGCGACGATCTTGGCCAGGATCGAATCCTCGCTGACGCGCGTGGCGGGAGCGGGGAGCGGCGGGCGAGCCCTGACCACGCTCGACGGAGCGACAGCGGCGAGCTGTACGGCCTGAACCGCCGCAGCCGGAGGGTCTGAGGCGATCGGTGAAGCCATCGGCGGGGCTGCCGCGAGCGATACGGGCGCTTGTGAGGTCGACGCGGTCGAGCCGGACTGCATACTCGAGGCGAGAACCACCGTTTGCGCTTCAGATCGCGGCGGGGCCGACTGCGTAGTCGTCGGCGTCGCGACTACCGGGCTCGAACGCGAGACCGGCACCGCAGCCGTGTTGGAGAACGACGTGGACTTCGGCTGAGACGCCGATTGCGGTGCGGGCGCAGCGGCGCTCGTGATTTGCACCGGGGCGGATTGCGTTGCCGCGGCAGGAACGACGGGCCCGGGACTCTGCCTCGCGAGCGTGGAGCGAGCTGCCGACGCACTGCGGGTGACTGGGAGCGTTGGCAGCGGTCGAGCGGCGGCGAGTTGGATGCGTTCACCTCCAACGCGACGGCCGGTTCGCGCCGGTAGCGTCGGCTGCACCGGCTGTGCGCTGGCCAGAACGACGCCCGGCTCACGTGCGAGCGCCGGCAGCGGCGGAGCGAGCCGCGCGTCGGCAAGCCGCTGGGGCGTTGCACGGACCTGTCCGAAATGCACAGCGAACGCGCGGTCGGTGGCGGGTAGCATGGGCAGGCGCTGAAAGAAGGCCGTGAGCCCAGCCGCGCCGCCCGGCATCATCGTCGTGGCGATCCTGGACGCGCCCGCAACGTCACCGGTCATCGCCAGCACGAACGCCTGCGCGCGCCAGGCGCCGCGGTCGCTGCGGCGGACCAGCGGGTCGAGCAGCTTGAGCGCGTGCTGGCGTTGACCCGAAATGCCGAGCGACAGCGCATAACGACGGATCGCCTCGTCATCGTTCGGACGATCGCGTAGCGCCAGACGATAGTCGCGCTGCGCCCGCTCCTGCTCGCCCGTGAGGTCATAGGCCAGGCCGCGATCCGCGGCGAAGGCGCGAGGATCAAGCCCGCCGCTCTCTGCCTGCGCGAAATAGCGGAGCGCCTGCCCGGGCCTTTCGGACTGCACCAGGATCGCACCCTGACCAGCCTTTACCTTGGCATTGCGCGGGTCGACCGCCTCGGCGCGGGCGAGGAGCGCCGCGGCGGCGTTCGCATCGCCCAATTTCAGCGACAGATGCGCCGCATCGACCAGCGCGGCGACATCGCGCGGGTTGCTGGCGAGTCGGCGCATCTCGGCGGCGAGCGCGTCCGCATCGGTCGTACCGGGCAGCGCCTGCACGATCTCCTGTGCAGGCAGCGGCACGGCCCAGAGTAGCGCGAAAGTGGTCAGGAACGATTTGGTCGGCATCGGCCGGGCGGTTTCCATCGGATGCGGCTGCTTGCGGTTCGCGAGAAACGAACAGCGGGAGCCGAAGGGGTCACCCTTCGCTTACACCCGAAAAGGCCTGAACAGGCACTGAGCGACGCCCGCGGGCGCGGCGGAGCGGGGGGTCAGGACGATGGTTCGATCCTCCCCGAGCCTTCTCGGGGAGGATGCGGCGCCGTTATTGGTTGTTCTGGCGGTGAAGGAAGCGGGGGATGTCGACGGGCTCCTTGTCACCCTCGCCATCCTCGCGCTGGGCGCCGCGGGCGGCGTTGGACATGCGCTCGAACAGAGTGCCTCCCATCTTGACGCGCGGGGTTGGTGCGATCGGCTCCGCCTGGTTGCCCGGCGCAATCCAGCTCCGCCGTGCGCCGCCCTCGTCAGCAGCGGCGCGCGCAGGCTCGTCGGCGAAGGTGCGGGGCGACGCGACGGCAGCCGCGGCCGGCTGCTGCTCGGCCGGTTGCGGCGCGGCGGGCTGCTTTAGGATCGTCTCCGCGCCGAGCACCAATTCGTCTTCCGCCGTCACCGGATCCTCAGGCAACCGGTCCTCCTGCTCGGGGGTGAGCGCGGCGGCAGGCGCGACCTCGGGAACAGGAGCGACCGGTGCCGGTGCGAGCGCTGGCGCGGGAGCGCCCGCGGGACGGAACGACGTCGCCTCATCCGACTTGCGGGTCAGCCCGAAGCTGAAGCCGCGGGTCTGCTGCTCGGGAACAGGCTGCGGGGCCGGACGCGCCTCCGCCTCAATGCCCGTCGCGACGACCGACACGCGGATGCGGCCCTCCAGCTCGGGGTTGAACGCCGAGCCCCAGATGATGTTCGCATCGGGATCGACCAGATCGCGGATGTGGTTCGCGGCCTCGTCGACCTCCAAGAGGCGCATGTCGTCACCGCCGGTGATTGAAATGATGACGCCCTTCGCCCCCTGCATCGACACGCCGTCGAGCAGCGGGTTGGCGATCGCCTTCTGCGCCGCTTCGAGCGCGCGGTTGTCGCCGGTCGCCTCGCCGGTCCCCATCAT
>SXHP01000018.1 GCA_005773165.1 Sphingomonadales bacterium
CGCCGGGCTCCGCGAACAGCAGGAGGAACCCGCCGCCGCCCGCACCGAGGATCTTGCCGCCCACCGCGCCGCGCTTGCACGCCCGCACGTAGAGATCGTCGATCAGCGGCGTCGACACCTTGTCGGACAGCCGGCGCTTCTTCTGATCGTGGTCGACGAGACCGGCACGGTGATCGACGGCGATCAGTTGATGGCGACGATCGCCGCGGCTCACGCACGCGAAGGACGGCTGAAGGGCGGCGGACTGGTCGCGACCGTGATGTCGAACCTCGGCCTGGAGCGTCACCTTTCAGCGCAAGGCCTGGGGCTGGTCCGCGCGAACGTCGGCGACCGCCACGTCCTCGCCGCGATGCGCGCGCGGGGCTACAACGTCGGCGGCGAACAGTCGGGGCACATCATCCTGTCCGACTATGCGACCACCGGCGATGGCCTTGTCGCGGCCTTGCAGATCCTGGCGGAAGTACAGCGCGCGGGCGCCCCGGCGAGCGAAGTCCTCCACCGCTTCGAACCGCTCCCCCAGCTTCTCAAGAACGTCCGCTTCGCCGGGGGCAAGCCGCTCGACGAGCCGCGCGTCAAGGACGCGATCGCCGCCGCCGAGGGCGAGCTGGCGGGCCGCGGCCGCCTCCTGATCCGCCCCGCGGGGACCGAGCCGGGGCTCCGCGTGAGGGCGGAGGGCGACGACCGCGCGCAGGTCGAGCGGCTGGTCGATTCGGTGTGCGACGCGGTGCGGCGGGCGGCGGCCTGATGCTCGAGATGCGCCCCGATTGCGAACGCTGCGGCGCAGGCCTGCCCGCCGACGAGGGCGGCGCGTTCATCTGCAGTCACGAATGCACCTTCTGCGCGGATTGCGCGGACGCTTTGGACGAGCGCTGCCCGAACTGCGGTGGCGAGCTGCTCGATCGCCCGACGCGGGTCGGCAAGGCGTTGAAGGCGAACCCCGCGTCGACGAAGCGCAGATTTTCCGGCTGAAACGCTGTCCTACAAGTCCGCCCGCGTGGCATAGCTGCGGCATGACCGACCCGATCCATTTCGTCACGTCGCAAGCACGTCGCCCCGGCGGCGTGCTCACGGCGCGAACCTGCCGCGCGACCGGCACAACCGCGTCGCCTTCGGGTCGCGCGCGTGTCGCCCGCCCGTCGCACCGATGTCGCGCCGGTGTCGCGCCGCTGTCGCGCCGGTGTCGCGTCGGTGTCGATTGGGTGGCGCGGTCCAAAGGCGTTCCAGGCGCGAACCCGGCGCTTCGCACCCGAAATCGGCGGTCACCCGTCAACCGTGTCAACGTCCGCCGCTCGGGCGTCCCGGCATGACTCCTCGCATCCTCATCATCGCCGGCTCCGAGTCGGGCGGCGGGGCGGGTATCCAGGCGGACATCAAGACCGTGACGATGCTCGGCGGCCACGCGATGACCGCGATCACGGCCGTCACCGCGCAGAACACGCTGGGGGTCCAGGCGGTTCACCCCGTGCCGACGGAGATCGTCATCGCGCAGATGCGCTCGTGCATCGACGACATCGGCGTCGACGCGGTCAAGATCGGCATGATCGGTTCGGCCGAAACCGCGCATGCGGTGGCGGACGCGCTGGAGGAACTGACCCAAGCCCACCGTCACCCCGGCCTTGTGCCGGGGTCCAGGGTTCGACAAGCAACGGTTCCGCCTGAGGAGGGCTGGACTCCGGCACAAGGCCGGGGTGACGATGGGGGTGTGACGGCGGCGATCCCCATTGTCTTCGATCCGGTCATGGTCGCCACCTCCGGCGCGACCCTGGCCGATGCGGACACGACCGCCGCCTTCGACCGGCTGATGCGGCTGGCGACGATCACCACGCCCAATCTTCCGGAAGCCCGCGCGCTCGGCGGGGCGGATGCGATCCGCGCGCGCGGGTGTCATGTGCTGCTCAAGGGCGGCCACGGCGAGGATGCGCGGATCATCGACGAGCTGATCACCGTCGACGGCGATCACCGGGTGTGGGAGGGCAAGCGGCTCGACACCGACGACACGCATGGCACGGGGTGCACCCTGGCGTCCGCGGTCGCGGCAGGTCTGGGCGAGGGGCTCGATCTCGATGCGGCGATCACCCGCGCCATCCGTTTCGTGCGGATCGCCATCCTGAGCGCGCCCGGGCTGGGACAGGGACATGGGCCGATGGGCCATGCGCTTGGGGTCAACCCGTTCGACGAGATCGAAGGCTGATGCCCAGCCTTCGCCACGAGAAGCTATGCCTCGCGCCCGTCGCCGGGGTCGACGAGGCGGGCCGCGGCCCTCTCGCGGGGCCGGTCGTCGCCGCCGCGGTCATCCTGCCCGCCAAAGGCGTGCCCCGCGGGCTCAACGATTCCAAGAAGCTTTCCGCTGCCGAACGCGCGCGCCTTCACGGCCGCCTGCGCGATTGCGCGCAGGTGGGGGTCGGCATCGTCGAGGCGGACGAGATCGACCGGCTCAACATCTATTGGGCGACGATGAAGGCGATGACGCTCGCGGTGGAAGCCCTGGGGTGCGCCCCCGGCCATGTCCTGGTCGACGGCAACCGCCTGCCGCGATGGACCTTCGCCGCGACCGCGATCGTCGGCGGCGACGCCGTGTCGCTCTCGATCGCCGCCGCCTCCATCGTCGCCAAGCACACCCGCGACCAGATCATGGTCGGCCACCACGAATCATATCCGCACTACGGCTGGGCCTCGAACAAGGGTTACGGCTGCCCCGCGCACCAGCGTGCGCTGCGCGAGCACGGCCCCACCCCCCTCCACCGGCGCAGCTTCGCGCCGGTCGCGCAGATGGCTCTGTTGTGAGTCTTTCGCGCCACACCCCCACCGCTTGAGTCAAGCCTGCGGGGCCGGACTCAACATCTGGCGGCCGAGTCGCAACCTGCGCATCGTTAACGCGATCTTCACGCCGATCGTTAACCAATGTGCGCTTGACGGAGTCCGCCATCGCCAGCGATTTCATGGCTCTAGGGAAGGGGACGTCATGGGGGTTATCGACACGATCGCACGGCCGCGTGCGGCGGAGACGGCGGAGCCGCCGCTTGGCGTCGACCGCATCATCCGCGGCGATTGCGTCGCGGCGATGCGCGCGCTGCCCGCCAAGTCGGTCGACATGATCTTCGCCGATCCGCCCTACAACCTGCAGTTGAACGGCGACCTCAACCGCCCCGACGGCTCCCACGTCGACGCGGTCACCGACGCCTGGGACAAGTTCGACAGCTTCGCCGATTACGACCGCTTCACCCGCGCCTGGCTCGGCGAAGCGCGCCGCGTGCTCAAGGACGAGGGCACGCTCTGGGTGATCGGCTCCTACCACAAC
>SXHP01000159.1 GCA_005773165.1 Sphingomonadales bacterium
CAAGGTCGACCGCTCCGCCGCCTACGTCGCGCGCTACCTGGCGAAGAACGTCGTCGCCGCAGGGCTGGCGCGCCGCTGCACCATTCAGCTATCCTACGCGATCGGCATCGCCGAACCGCTGAGCGTCTACGTCGACACCCACGGCACCGGCACGGTCGAAGAAGCGAAGCTGGAGGAGGTGCTGCCCCAGCTCGTCCGCCTGACCCCTAAGGGCATCCGCCAGCACCTGTCGCTGAACGCCCCGATCTACTCCAAGACCGCCGCCTACGGCCACTTCGGCCGCGACGCGGAGGGCGACCTGTTCACCTGGGAGCGCACCGACCTGGTCGACAAGCTGAAGGCGGCTATTGCTTGATCGTCGCGCGGCCTCGTCTCGGCGGGATGATCGCGGCGCTGCTCGTCGCAGCGCCCGCCCAAGCGCAGGACGAGGCCGCCGCGGTAGCGCGGGCGAGCGAGCGCGGCCGGGCGATGTACGCCTATGACCGCGCCGCCTGGCTCGGCACCGACGACATGCTCGCCAAGCTGCGTGAGCCCGAGAAGAAGGTTGCGGGCTACATCGTCGAAGGCCCGGTCGCCGAGCCGCGGCTGATCTTCTTCGACAGGGCCGCGACGCCGCAAGCAGTTTACCGCGCGCGCTTCGCAGGCAGCAAGCTGGTCGAGGGCAAGGTGCTCGACGGCGGCGATGACCGCACGATCAACCCGGAGACGCAGCGGATGATCGCTGCGCTCGCGATCGCCCGTAAGGCGATCGAGGCGTCGGGCGACGCGCGCCCGTGCGAAGCCAAGCCGTTCAACACGATCGTCCTCCCGCCCGCTTCGCCAGGTGCGGCGATCCCCGTCTACTTCCTCACGCCACAGGTCACGAACGACCGCATACCGTTCGGCGGCCACTTCCAGATCGACGTCGCGCCCGATGGTGCCGCGGAGCCGATCCGCCGCTTCGCCAATAGCTGCATCACGATGCCGATCGATACAAAGGGCGCTGCGCTGTTCATCACGCACCTGCGCGATTCGGTACCGACCGAGGTCCACGTCTTCACCTCGCTCGCTATCCGCAAGCCGGTGTTGGTCGGGACAATGAAGCCGAAGCCACGCGTTTGGACCGTCGCGGGCGACCGGATCGGCGCACCGCGAGACCTCAAGCAATAGCCGGCTCCTTGCCCGGTCGGCGAAGTGGCGTATGATGCGGCGAGCAACATGCTGGAGGACGTAGATGACCCGCCGCCTGCTGATCGCCGCATCGCTGATCGCCGCCGCTTTGCCCGCCATGCCCTCCGCCGCGCATCACGGTTGGGCCTGGGCGACGAATGAGGAGTTTCAGCTGAGCGGCGTCGTCAAGCGCGTGCGCCACGGCAATCCGCATGGCGAAATGCTGCTCGGCACGCCGCAGGGGGACTGGACGGTGGAGACCGGCCAGCCCTGGCGCAACGAGCAGGCCGGGCTGACGCACGACATGATGAAGGCGGGCATTAAGCTGACGATCCACGGCCATCGCTCCGCGCGCAAGAACGAGCGGCTGATGAAGGCCGAACGCTTCGTCATCGCGGGCAAGAGCTACAATCTGTACCCCGAACGGCCGAGTTGAACGGCGAACTCGACGCGCTGCTCGCCGCGGTTGAAGCATGGCCCCCGGTCGCGGCGCTGCGCGTGTCGACGCTCGCCTATCCGCTGGTCAACGCAGCCCATGTCGTCGGGGTCGCGCTGCTGTTCGGCGCGATCGTGCCGCTCGATCTCCGGCTCGCGGGGTGGCGACACGAGGCGGGCCCGGTCGACCCGTTCGCGCGGCTGCTGATCCCCGTCGCCATCGCCGGGCTGGTCCTGGCGGCGGCGTCCGGGCTGCTGCTGTTCGCGACGGACGCCCGCGCCTATGCCGCCTCCTGGCTCTTCCGCATAAAGATCGTGCTGATCGCCGCCGCGGTCGCCAATGCGCTGGCGCTGCGCCGGATCGACTGGCGGCGCGAACCGCTAGCGCGCCGGGTGAGATTCGCGGCGGCGGCGTCGGTGCTGGCGTGGCTGGCCGTGATCGTGCTGGGGCGGCTGATCGGCTATTTCTGATCGTCGCGCCGCTCGCGCCAGGCCGCCAGCGCGCGCTCGCCCCGGCGCATCGCCGCGCTCACCGCCCATTCGCTCGCCAGCCCGATCGCCGCGCCCGCCATCACGTCGCTGATGTAATGCTTGCCCCGCGGCATCTGGATTGCCGCCACCGCCCCCGCCGCGACCCGGGCGGGGATCGCCAGCGCGGGCATGTCGCGCGCCGCCGCCTGCGCCACCGCGACCGCCCCGGCGGTGTGGCCCGACGGAAAAGAGTTGAGGTCGCTGTCTTCGGTTCCGGTGCCCTTGCCGATGCTGTGCCCCTCCGCCAGCGCCTTCAACGGCCGTGTGCGGTCGATGTTGGTCTTCAGCACCGTCTTGATGCCCGTGGCGAGCGCATGCGCGGCGAGCATCCGCACCCCGCCGCGCACTACGTTGGGACGCCGCAACGCCGCGCCTGTCGCGATCGTCGCCAGCGACAGCGCGATCAGCGGCGGCTGGTCCGCGCCTTCGCTCGCCGCGCCGGCGATGCGGACGGGCCAGGTGTCGCGCGCCTGCGCCGCCTGGTGGGTGGCCTTGCGATCCGCATGTGCGGCGTCCTTGAGTCTGCTCATGCGAGCGCCAACGGGCGCGGCGGCCCTTTGCTCCCTGCGGTCAAGCGTTTAGAGCCCGCGCGATGAACGATCCCGCGACCATTCGCCGCCTCTACGGCCGCCGCCAGGGCCACAAGCTGCGCCAGGGCCAGGCCGAACTGGTCGACGCGACCTTGCCTGCGCTGTCGGTGCCGGACTCCGGGCCGCTCGACGCGCGCACCCTGTTCGGCGACGCCGACGGTTCTTCGCGGCCCTTGCAGCTCGAGATCGGCTTCGGCGCGGGCGAACACCTCGCCGCGCAGGCGGAGGCCGCGCCCGCCACCGGCTTCATCGGCTGCGAACCCTTCCTCAACGGCGTTGTCGGTGCGCTCGGCCACGTCCGCGACCGCGCGCTGACGAACGTCCGCCTCCACATGGGCGACGCGCTGGAGGTTGTGGAGCGCCTGCCCGACGCCAGCCTCAGCCGCGTCTACCTTCTCCACCCCGATCCCTGGCCCAAGGCGCGCCACGCCAAGCGCCGCATGGTCAATCACGGCCCGCTCGACGCGATCGCCGCCAAGCTCAAGCCGGGGGCCGAGTTCCGTCTCGGCACCGACGACCCGACCTATTGCCGCTGGGCGATGATGGTGATGAACGCGAGGGCCGATTTCGAATGGACCGCGCAAGGACCGCGCGACTTCCTGGAACGCCCCGCCGACTGGCCCGAGACCCGCTACGAACGCAAGGCACGGCGGCAGGGGCATGAAGTCTGGTACTTCCGCTACGTGCGCAAATGAAAAGAGGTTGCCGGGCGCCTGTGCGGCGGCCCGACAACCTCCTGACATGGTCAGCGGCCGGAGAGCTCCAGCCCGGGAGACCATGCGACCGCTTCGATCCCGGTCCGCCGCAGCGGCGGACCTGCACGGGACCTTAGCGGCGCGTCCCCCGAACGAACCGAACCGAACTCACTGCTGAACCATGAGACATCGGATCACCTCCTTTCGCTGGTTGATACAAGCACGCCCGTCACTGGGCGCGAGCGCAATATGCTGTGTCCGAATGGCGGGTACAAGCCTTGTAATCGCGCGCGTCCTGAATGACGATCGGGCGCCGCTCAGCCGCGGCAGTCCTCGATCACCCGTCCGATCTCGGGCCAGGCGGGGACGACCAGCGTCGCCGCGCCGCGCTGCTCCACCACGAACCGCCCGCGGCTGAACGCGATCGCGTCGAGCAAAGTGTCGCCGGGCGCGAGCGCCGCCGCGACATAGGGCGCCGCGCCCCCGGTCGGCTGCATCGCCAGCGTGCGCGCGGCGGTGGAAGTGCGGATCGCCACCGGCGCGGTCGCGCTGCCCGCGCGCGACAGATACACCTGCCGCGCCGCCGTGTCGCAGCGCAAAGTCAGCCTCGCGTCCTCGCCGCCCGCGCCGAACAGCGCGATCGATCCGCGCGCATCGCGGCGATACGCCCACCCGCCCGGCGTCGCCGGCCAGTCGCGCC
>SXHP01000160.1 GCA_005773165.1 Sphingomonadales bacterium
GGCAAGGTGATCCGCGAGATCGTCGCCACCACGGGCGCCAAGGTCGACATCGACGACGAGGGCGTGATCAAGGTCTCGTCCTCCGATCCCGCGCAGATCGAGGCGGCGGTCAAGTGGATCAAGGGCCTGGTCGAGGAGGCCGAGGTCGGCAAGGTCTATGACGGCAAGGTCGTCAACCTGGTCGATTTCGGCGCGTTCGTGAACTTCATGGGGGGCAAGGACGGCCTGGTCCACGTTTCCGAAATCCGCAACGAGCGGGTCGAGAAGGTGTCGGACGCGCTGTCCGAGGGCCAGGCGGTCAAGGTCAAGGTCCTGGAGATCGACCCGCGCGGCAAGGTGCGCCTGTCGATGCGCGTCGTCGATCAGGAGACCGGGACCGAGCTGGAGGACACCCGTCCCGCGCGCGAGCCGCGCGGCGACCGGCCGGATCGTGGTCCGCGTCGTGAAGGCGGCGGCGACCGTGACCGCGGTCCTCGCGGTGGCGGCGACCGCGGCCCGCGGCGCGACCGCGGCGACCGGGGTCCCCGCGGCGAAGGCGGCGAGCGTGGTCCGCGTCCCGAGCGCTCGGGCAACGAAGACGGCCCTGCGCCCGAGTTCGCGCCCGCGTTCCTGACGGGCGATCGCGACTGATCGGCCTGCACGGCTGAATGAAAAGGGGCTCGGGCGACCGGGCCCCTTTTTGGTTGAGGGCTGGCGCTCGCCACAAATCCTCCGTCACCCCGGATACCTCGACAAGCTCGGCAGAGCCTTGTTCCGGGGTCCAGCGGGCGGCAAGCGACACGGATAGAGGCTGGAGTTCAGCGCTCGTGGAGCCCTGGACCCCGGAACAAGTCCGGGGTGACGGTGGAGGTAAACGCTCGCTTTACCCTAACTCCGCTATGCTGGACCGATGCCCCGTTCGCGACCCTTCCGCCTCGCGATCACGATAGCCGCACTGTTGCTCAGCCTCGCCTGGGTCTGGCGCTTCCAACTCGGCAACGGCTTCACCCACACCTTCGGCGACCGCAATGACGCGATGATCGAGATCGCGCTCCTCGAGCATTGGTCGAATGTGCTGGCGGGCGCGGAGGCGTGGAACGGGGTCGCGTGGTTCCACCCGGCCCTTGGCACGCTCGGCTATAACGACGGTTACCTCGTCTTCGGCCTCGTTCACGCGCTCGGTCGCAGCCTCGGGCTGTCGACCTTCGCGGCCACCGACCTGGCGCATGCGGCGCTCAAGGCTGCGGGGTTCGTCGGCATGGCGCTGCTGCTCCGCCGGGCGGGAGGGGTCCAACCGGATTGGGCGCTGTTCGGCGCGACGCTGTTCACCGTCGCCGACCTGACGATCAGCCACGCCAATCACGGCCAACTCTTCACCCTCGGCTTCGGGCCCTGGGCCGCGCTCGCGGGCTGGGCGACCGCGCGCGCCGTTGTCGATCGGGACCAGAAGCGGGCGCTGCGCTGCGGCCTCGCGTTCGCTGCGGTCTTCGCGCTGTGGATTTCGACCGCCTATTATCTCGCCTGGTTCTTCGCGCTCTACCTGCTCGTGCTCGGCATCTTCGTGCTGGCGAGCGGCGGCGCGCTCCGGCCGCTTCTCGCGTCGTGGAAGCCGTTGCTCGCGGTCGGCCTCGCGGCGGTGGTGCTGCTCGTCCCGTTTCTCGTGGTCTATCTGCCCAAGGCGAGCGAGACGGGAATGCACGATCCTCGGATCGCGCTTCGCACCACGCTCTGGCCGATCGACCTGATCAACACGGGTCCGGCGAATCTACTCTGGGGATGGCTCCCGCAAGCGATCCGCGCGTCGTTCGCGCCCGGGCTCACCAGCGATCCCGATGCGGTGTTCGGGATGCCGCCGCTGTTCCTCGCCGCCGCGATCGCCGCGATCCTGTGGGCGCAGCGGAGCGGCGATCGCTGGCTCGCCCGCGTCGGCGCGGCGCTGCTGGTGTGCTGGGTGCTGATGCTCAATCTGGGCGGCATCATACCGTGGCGCGCGGTGCAGGTCATCGTTCCCGGCGCGGGCGGCATCCGCGTCGTCGGGCGGTTCGCGATCCTGCTGCTGCTTCCGGCAATCTTCCTTCTCACCGTCGCGCTCGACCGGCTGAAGCGCGGCGCGCCGCTCCTCGCCGCCGCGCTCCTCGTCGAGCAGGTCGCGACCGCCGCGCCCGTCGCGCTCGACGTTGCGGAACGCACCCGCGCGCTCGCCGCGATCCCGCCGCCGCCCCTCGCCTGCCGCAGCTTCGCGGTCATCCATGCGACGGACACGCCCGAGCGCGATCCGGTCTATGCGGGCAACGTCGACGCGATGGTGCTGGCGAGCCTGTGGCGGCGGCCGACGATCAACGGCGTGTCGACCTTCGGGCCGCCGGGCTGGAACTTCGCGCGGACGACCGCGCCCGACTATCCCGCGCGGGTTCGCGGGTACGCGCGGCGGTTCGGACTGCGGGACGTGTGCCTGCTCGACACCCGCCGAGCGCACCCGTGGTCGAAACTGGGTTGAGTGGGGAGCTTCTGTTGCCCGGTGCTCCCCGAACCGCTGGAATCCCCTTCTGTTGCCCGGTGGGGTCCGACCGCGCTATTTTGGAGTAACTTCAGGCCGCGAGGCCCTCAGTTACGCCGCAATCGCGAGTGCTTCGTTATCGTTGGCACTTGTGTAATGGGCCGTTGCGGTGGTCCCATTCCGAGCGAAAGAGAGCGCTTTTCAACACACGTCGATCCTGGTTCGGCCCCGTCAACACCGGCCTGAAAGACCCGTGATGGTGGAGCCGCCGGGTACTGCCCCCGGGTCCGTTGCGCCTATTGCACGCCTACGTTTATCGCCATAGCCGGGCGGACCCGGCAGAACCGATATAGTGGATGCCGGGGCCCGTGAAAAGAGCGCCTTTCCCTCGCCACGATTGGGGTCCATAGCGGCTTGCGTTATGTTGACCCAGCGTTCCCGTTATGCCCTGCGTGCGATGCTGTTCCTCGCCGAAGCGCCCGCGGGCAGTCCGCCGATCCCGATGACCCGCATCGCCGCCGAGGCCAGGGTGCCGCGCAAGTTCCTGGAGCTGATCCTCGCCGACCTGCGCGAGGCGGGGTTCCTGCTCAGCACCCGCGGCAAGATGGGCGGTTACAAGCTTTCGCGCCCCACCCACCTCATCTCGCTCGGTGAGATCATCCGGGTGATCGAAGGGCCGCTCGCGCTGGTGCCCTGCGTCAGCCGCACGGCCTATCGCGCCTGCGGCGACTGCAAGGACGAGGCGACCTGCGCGATCCGCCACGCGATGATGCGCGTGCGGGACGAAACGGCGCGGATCCTGGATGGGACGAGCCTGGCGGATGCGGCGGTGGAGGAGCTGGCGGCGGCTTAGCTCCGCGGCCTCGCCTTCAACTCGTCCCTGATCTCCCGCAGCAGCGCGATCTCGACCGGCTCGGGCTCTGGCGCGACGGGGGTCGGCGCCTCCTTCATCAGTCGCGCCGCTTCGCGCTCGATCAGCGCCGACGCGCGGTTCACCGCGCGGATCAGGAGAAAGATGATCGCCGCGACGATCAGGAAATTGACGAGCTGCGTCGCGAATGCGCCATAGCCGAGCAGCGGCGCGCCCGCCTTCTTGAGCGCGGCGTAATCGCTCAGCGATCCGGTGTAGTTCGCAGGGACCGGACCCATCCGCCAGAAATAGCTGGAGAAATCGAGTCCGCCGAAGATGCGGCCGATGATTGGCATGATCACGTCGTCGGTCAAGGACGTGACGATCCTGCCGAACGCCGCGCCGATGATCACCGCGACCGCCAGGTCAAGCACGTTGCCGCGCATGATGAACGCGCGAAATTCCTTGAGCATCGCCACCCCCCGTCGCCTCTAATCGTTCCCGTTGCGAAACTACCTGCGGATTACCCCTTCGCCAAGCCCGCGGCGTGCCTTATATGAATAGAACAGGCTTCAGGAGTCCGCTCGCATGCACCGTTCCGTTTTCGCGCTCGTTCCCGCCATTGTGCTCGCCGGGTGCGGCATCAACAGCGTGCCGACCGCCGAGGAGAACGCCAAGGCGCGCTGGGCCGACGTCCAGAACCAATATCAGCGCCGCGCCGACCTGATCCCCAATCTCGTCTCCACCGTCCGCGCCGCGGGCGCGCAGGAGAAGAGCATTCTGGTCGAGGTGACGCAGGCGCGCGCCGGAGCCAATCAGGTGCGCCTGACGCCCGAGCAGCTCAGCGATCCGCAGGCGGTCGCCAATTTCCAGCGCGCGCAGGGCGCGGTGACGCTGTCGCTCCAGCGGCTGCAGGAGGCGTATCCCGAGCTGAAGAGCCAGGGCAATTACACCACGCTGATGAGCCAGCTCGAGGGCACCGAGAACCGGA
Organism: Sphingomonadales bacterium; assembly: GCA_005773165.1. Lineage (GTDB taxonomy): Bacteria > Pseudomonadota > Alphaproteobacteria > Sphingomonadales > Sphingomonadaceae > Sphingomonas. The sequence goes on from SXHP01000160.1 coordinate 4,318, forward strand.
TCACCATCGCGCGCAACGACTACAATCAGGCGGTGCAGGCGTATAACACCCGGATCCGCACCTTCCCGGACGCGGTGGGCGCCAAGATCTTCTACGGCGCGAAGCCGCTGGTGCCGTTCCAGGCGACCACCCCGGGCGCGGAGACGGCGCCGACGGTGAACTTCGGGAACGGCAGCTGACGCCGGTGACCGCTCTGATGCGCTGGCTCATGCCGCTTCTCCTGCTGTGCGCAGGCGGAGCGGCGGAGGCGCAGACGTTTCCGAAATTCACCGGACTCGTCGTCGACGACGCCAACGTGCTGAGCCCCCAGGTCGAAGCGGAGCTGACCGCCAAGCTGGAGGCGTTGCAGAATGACACCAAGCGCCAGCTTGTCGTCGCGACGATCGGCGACGTGCAGGGCTATCCGCTTGAGGACTACGGGTATCGGCTCGGGCGTGCATGGGGCGTCGGGCTGGGCGACGTCGACAACGGCGCGATCCTGTTCCTCGCCCCCAACAATCCGGCCGGGCAGCGGGGCCCGCGCATCGAGGTCGGGCGCGGGCTGGAGCCGATCCTGACCGATGCGCTGTCGAGCCAGATCGTCCGCGAACAGATGCTGCCGCGGCTGAAGGCGAACGGCGACATAGCGGGCGCGCTGACCGCAGGGACCGACGCGATCGTCGCGCAGCTCCGCGCCTCGCCCGAAGAGCAGCAGGCGCGGCTCGACGCGGCGGTCAAGGAGTTCGACCGCACCCACCAGCGGCGGCAGTCGTCCGGCGGGGGCGGCATTCCCTTCGGCCTGATCTTCTGGGGCGTGCTGCTCGCCTTTTTCGTCCTCCCGATGCTGTTTCGCGGCAAGGGCGGCCGCGGGCGACGGTATCGCGGCGGCGGAGGCGGCGGGGCGTTGCCGATCGTGCTTTGGTCGATCGCCAACGAGCTGAGCCAGAACCGCGGCGGCGGCTTCGGTGGTTTCGGCGGCGGCGGCGGCAGCTCAGGCGGATGGGGCGGCGGCGGCTTCTCCGGCGGGGGCGGCGGCGATTTCGGCGGTGGCGGCGCTTCGGGGGATTGGTGATGCGATTGACCGAAGCCGATCATTCCCGCGTCACCGCCGCGGTCTCCGCGGCCGAAGCGGGCACCGACGGCGAGATCGTCACTGTCGTCGCGCGCGAGTCCGACGCTTATCACGACGTCGCGCTGCATTGGGCAGTGCTGGGCATGCTCCTCGCGCTCGCAGTGCTCGCGACCTGGCCGGGGCTTGTCGACACGCTCCATTCGCTGGTCGCCGATCCGTGGGAGCACGCGCCGACAATCCGCGCGGCGCTCACGACGGCGCTGATCGTCGCGGCGATCGCGTTCCTCGTCTTTCGCGTGCTGTTCGAATGGCGGCCGTTGCGCATGGCGGTGACGCCGCGCGCGACCAAGGCGCGCCGCGTCCGCCGCCGCGCGATGGCGCTGTTCCGCAGCTCTGCCGAACACCGCACCCGCGCGAAGACCGGGGTGCTGCTCTATCTCAGCCTCGCCGAGCACCGCGCCGAGCTGATCGCCGACGCCGCGATCCATTCCAAGGTCGCGCCCGAGGTCTGGGGCGACGCGATGGCGGCGCTGATCGTCGCGGTGCGCGACGGCCGCGTCGGAGACGGCATGGCCGATGCCGTGTCGCGCGTCGGCGTCGTGCTCGCCGAGCATTTCCCGCGCAGCCACGACGACACCAACGAGCTTCCCGACCGGCTGATCGAGCTGTGAGCGATATCGCCTGGCAGGGCCGCTGGCTGGAGGTGCGCAAGCAGGGTCCGTGGGAATATGTCGAGCGGATCGGCGACATCGGCGCCGCGGTGATCGTCGCGATCGACGACGGTTGCGTGATCCTGGTCGAGCAGGACCGCATCCCGGTGGGCGCGCGTTCTCTGGAGCTTCCCGCCGGGCTCGTCGGCGACGATGCCGAAGGCGAGAGCATCGAGGACGCGGCCAATCGCGAGCTGGAGGAGGAGACGGGGTATCGCGCCGATCGCATCGAGCGGCTCGGCGCATTCCGCTCCTCGCCCGGCATGACCAGCGAGCGGTTCGAACTGGTCCGCGCGACCGGCCTCACGCGCGTCGGCGACGGCGGCGGCCATGACGGCGAGGACATCGTCATCCACCGCGTGCCGCTGGCCGACCTGCCCGCCTTCGTCGCCGAGCGCCGGGCCGCGGGGGTCGCGGTCGACGCGAAGATGCTGCTTCTGCTCGGGCCGACGCTGCTGGGGTAGCGATGCGCGCCCACGTCTTCGAAACTGCGCACGGCTTTTGCGCGATTGCCTGGCAGGAGGGGGCGATCACCGGCTTCCGCCTTCCCGCTCCGCATGAGGATCAAGCGGCCGGCGCGATCCGCCGCCAGTTTCCGCACGCGGAGTTGGACGCGCCCACCGGCATCGCCGAGATCGTCGCAGCGGTGCAGCGCTATTTCGCGGGCGAACCCAGCGACTTCGCGAGCGTCGTCGTGGACCTTGGCGACCCGAGCGATTTCGCCGCTCGCGTCTATGGTCACATCCGCGGGCTCGCATGGGGCGAGGCGACGACGTATGGCGCGGTCGCCAGCGCGCTGGGCGCAGGGCCCGAAGCCGCCCGCGCGGTCGGTCGAGCAATGGCGACCAATCCCGTCCCGCTCCTCATCCCCTGCCACCGGGTCCTCGCCGCAGGCGGCGCGCTCGGCGGCTTCACCGCGCCGGGCGGCGGGGAGGCAAAGGCGCGGATGCTCGCGATGGAGGGGGTCGTGCCCCGCGAGCGCGCACAGCACGCCCTCCCCTTCTGACGTTGACAGCGCGTCCGCCAACCGGCACTTAGTAACAAACGATACTGCATGAGGATGCGTGCGATGGATCAGGTGAACGACAATCCGCTTGAGAACCCCTTGGGCTTGGACGGCTTCGAGTTCTGCGAGTTCACCTCGCCGGACCCTGAGTCCCTCGCGCAGCAGTTCGAGCAGATGGGCTTCGTCGCATCGCACCGGCACCCGACCAAGAACATCACCCGCTACAAGCAGGGGCGCATCAACCTGATGCTCAACCGCGACGAGGCGGGGCGGGTGAAGGCGTTCCGCGGCGAGCACGGCGCGTCCGCCAGCGCGATGGCGTTCCGCGTCGCCGATCCGGCGCGCGCGATGGAATGGGCGCTTGCGAACGGCGGCGAGCGGACCGAGGAGGACGACACCGTCATCAAGGGCATCGGCGGATCGTATCTGTATTTCGTCGCGGCGGATCAGGACCTCTACGCCGACTGGGCCGAGTTTCCGGGCTGGCGCGAGAAGGAGGCGGAGAACAACGTCGGGCTCGACCTGCTCGACCACCTCACCCACAACGTCCGCCGCGGCCAGATGCGGGTGTGGAGCAGCTTCTACAAGACGCTGTTCGGGTTCGAGGAGCAGAAGTATTTCGACATCAAGGGCAAGGCGACCGGCCTGTTCAGCCAGGCGATGATCGCCCCCGACGGCGCGATCCGCATCCCGCTGAACGAATCGCAGGACGACAATTCGCAGATCGAGGAGTTCATCCGCGAGTATAAGGGTGAGGGCATTCAGCATCTCGCGCTGACCACCCCGGACATCTACGACACGGTCGAGCGGCTGCGCGCGCGCGGCGTCAAGCTGCAGGACAC
>SXHP01000161.1 GCA_005773165.1 Sphingomonadales bacterium
GCCGAACCCGCCGCTCATCGCGGGCATCACCATGAAGAACACCATGATCAGGCCGTGCGCGGTGATCAGCACGTTCCACAGGTGGAGCGACTGGTCGAGGCTCGCCTCGCCGCCGTGCATCATCCCGGCCCAGCCGGTCAGGTACTGGATGCCGGGATGCGCGAGCTCGATGCGCATCAGCCCCGAGATCGCGCCGCCGATGATCCCCGCGACGATCGCGAAGATCAGGTACAGCGTGCCGATGTCCTTGTGGTTGGTCGACATGAACCACCGGGCGAAGAAGCCCGGCTTGTGGTCCGCGTCGTGGTGGTGCGCGTGCGGCGCGGCGTCGTGCGAAACGAACGCCTGCGGCTGGAGTGCGGTGTCGGTCATCGGATTACTGTCCAGCGTTGCCGGGGCCGGCCGGGTTACCGGTGGCGCCCTGGGTAATGGCGGGGGCGGTGATGGTCGCGTTCTCGACCGGGCCGGTCGTCGCGTTGACGGCCGCGGCTTCATCGGCCTTGATCTCGGACACCGCGGCGCCGGGCTGCGGGATCACCTTGTCGGAAGCCTGGCCGGGCGTCGGCATCGTGCCGCCCTTGGCGCGGACCCATGCGGCGAACTGCGCCGGAGACACCGCCTCGACCGCGATCGGCATATAGGCGTGGCGCGAGCCGCACAGCTCCGAACACTGGCCGAAGTACAGGCCGGGCTTGTCGATGGTGAAGCTCGTCTCGTTCAGGCGGCCGGGTATCGCGTCCAGCTTGATCCAGAAGGCGGGCATCGCCCAGCTGTGGATCACGTCGTTGGCGGTGGTGATCAGCCGGATCGGCACCCCGACGGGCAGCACGATGCGGTTGTCGGTAGCGAGCAGCGCGGGACCGTCGGCGTCGGTGCGGAAGCGCGTGCCCGGCTCCACCTCGTTGCGCTCCTTCAGCATGTTGGCGGTGACCTCGAACCCGCCGTGATCGGGATATTGGTAGGTCCAATACCATTGGTTGCCGATCGCCTTCAGCGTCACCGCGCCCGACGGCGCGGGGCGGAACTGCGCCTGGAGCAGCCCGATCGACGGCACCGCGATCAGCACCAGGATCACGACCGGGAGCAGCGTCCAGATCACCTCGATCACCGTGTTGTGCGAGGTCTTGGACGGCGTCGGATTGGCCGAGCGCCGGTAACGGAACACCACCCAGGCGAGCAGCGCCAGCACGAACAGGCAGATCGCCGTGATCACCGGCACCAGGATGGCGTCGTGCATCCACTGGGCGAATTCGCCGTTCTTGGTCACCTGCGGCTGGACACCCAGCAGCCCGTCGACCGGCTGGCCGACGCCCGCCTGCGGCCGCAGCCCGGTCGCGCCGTCGACCGCCAGCGCGGGCGAGGCGGGGTTCGCGGGAGGCGTCGCTTCCGACGTGGTCGGCGCGATGTTGGACACGCCGGCGGGGGCGGCCGCCGCCTGCGGGGTCGCCGCGATCTGCGGAACGGGCGCCGCGGCGTTCGCGACTCCGGCGAGCGCGAGCCCGGCCGCCAGTCCCAGTTTCAACCCCAATTTGCGCATGCGTGTCGTCACCCTGTGTTCCTGTGTGCGCGCGCCCGGTGCGGTGGACGCATGAACAGAAGGGCGGATTTTGCGCCCTTTTGCCAAGGCCTATACGCGCGGGTTCCCCCTGCCTCAATGCCGGCGTGGACGATTTTTCCGCGGCTTCTCCCGCGTTGCGCCGCGCGCCTGCGATCCGTAGGAGAAGGCGCATGACCGAAGACGAGGTGCTTGCCGAATTTCGCGCCGCCGACGCGCTGCTGGAGGGGCATTTCATCCTCTCCTCGGGGCTGCGCTCGTCCCGCTATCTCCAGTGCGCGCGGGTGCTGATGGACCCGGCGCGCGGCGCCAGGCTGGCGGAGGCGCTCGCCGCGCGGCTCCCGGACGATGTGCGCACCCGGATAGAGGCGGTCGTCTCCCCCGCGATGGGCGGGGTGATCGCGGGGCACGAGATGGCGCGCGCGCTCGGGGTGCCTGCGATGTTCCTCGAGCGGCCTGAGGGCGTGTTCGAGCTCCGCCGCGGCTTCCGGCTCGAACCCGGCATGCGCGTGCTGATGATGGAGGACGTCGTCACCACCGGCCTGTCCAGCCGCGAAGCGATCGCCGCGATCGCGCGCGCGGGCGGCGAGACGGTGGCCGCGGCGGCGCTCGTCGACCGGTCGGGCGGCGCGGCGGACCTCGGCGTGCGCTTCTTGCCGCTGATCCGCCTTGACGTGCCGACCTATGCGGCGGAGGACGTGCCGCCCGAACTGGCGGCTGTGCCCGCGGTCAAGCCGGGCAGTCGGGCGTGAAGCCGCTCGTCCTGGCAGCATTGATTGTCGCCAGCCTCATTTCCGCTCGTCCTCACGCTGTTGAAGGCCGCGTGCCATCCGCGAACGTGGAACGTTCCCCGGCGAATTCTGCTCAAACGCCAGAGGGGCGGCCAGGACATGCGGAGACGAACGCCGATATGGCGCGGATGGGCAAGATCGCTGCTCTCGCCGCACCCTTTCCCGGCTTCGTCATGGTCGCCGATGCCAGCCGCGTGCTCTGGCAAAAGCGGCCCGGCACCTGTCCGTCGGGCACCCGCGACGAAATCGTGCTATGCCATCCGCGCGACCCGGCGCAGCTGACCAGGCCCTGGGCTTCCGTAACCAAGCAGGTCGTCGCGGTGCTGGTGATGCAGGAGGTCGAGCGTGGGCGGCTGCAACTCGACGCGCCCGCCTCGCGCTGGCTGCCGACGTTGGAGCAGAGCGTCGCCTCGCCGACGATCCGCCAGCTCCTCCAGCACCGCGCCGGGCTGCGCAACCCCGAGGACAGCCCAAAGGACGCGAGTGGCCTACCATCCTTCTACGTCGATGGCGGGAACGGCGGCGCGGCGCTCGACTGGTGCCTAGGGCAACGCGGCCCGGCGGGCGGCAACTGGCGGTACAACAACTGCGATTATCTAATACTGGGCGCGATCCTGGAAAAGGCCAGCGGGCGGACCCTGCCGGCGCTGTTCGCCGAACGCATCGCGCGGCCGCTGGCACTCGACCACGAGACCCGCTTTCTGGAGCTTGGCGACCGCGCCGGTGCCTTCACTCGACCATTGGAGGACGCGCTTGCCGCCCGCTACGGCGCCGCCGGCGGGCTGGTCGGGCCGGCGAACGACCTGCTCGCCATCGACCGCGCGCTGCTGGCGGGCCGATTGCTCACCGCGGAGAGCCGGGCGTTGCTGTGGAACGGCGACCCTAAGCTCGGCTTCATGGCGCTCGGCCAGTGGGCGTTCAGCGTACCGCTGACGAACTGCGCCCGTCCGGTGCGGATCATCGAGCGACGCGGCGCGATCGGGCGAATCCAAGTGCGCAACATCCTGCTGCCCGAAGGGAACCTAGCGGTCATCGTATTCATCGACGACGCCGGCTTCGATTTCGGGGAGATCTGGCAGGGTCGCGGCTTCAGCCACGATCTGTTGGCGGCCGCCGCATGTTGAGGCTGGGCGTCAATATCGACCATGTCGCCACCGGCCGCAACGCGCGCGGGGTCGGTTATCCCGATCCGGTCCGCGCGGCGCTTCTCGCGGCCGAGGCGGGCGCGGACGGGATAACGGCGCCTCTGCGCGAGGACCGGCGGCACATCACCGACGGCGACATCGCGCGGCTCTCCGCCGAGCTGACGATCCCGCTCAACCTGGAGCTGGCGGCGACCGACGAGATGCTCGGCATCGCCTTGCGTCACCGACCGCACGCCGCGTGCATCGTCCCCGAAAAGCGCGAGGAGCGGACGACCGAAGGCGGGATCGACGCCGCGGGTCTGCACAACCGGCTCGCACCGATGGTCGCCGAACTCGGCGCGGCGCGGATACGCGTGTCGCTGTTCATCGAGCCCGACGCGCGGCAGGTGGAGGCGGCGCTCAGGCTCGGCGCGCCGGTGGTCGAGCTCCACACCGGGCGCTATGCCGAACTGGAGGGGGAAGCGCGCGCGGCCGAGCTGCGGCGACTTGCGGACGCGGCGGCGCTGGCGGCGAAGAACGGCATTGAGGTGCATGCGGGGCATGGCCTCACCTATGACAATGTCGCGCCCATCGCGGCGATTCCGCAGGTGCGCGAGCTGAACATCGGGCATTTCCTGGTGGGAGAGGCGATGTTCGTCGGGCTGGCCGACGCGGTCAGGCGGATGCGCGCCGAAATGGATGCGGCGCGGTGACCCCGGATCGTCACCCCAGCGAAGGCTGGGGTCTTCCGACTGGAAAGTACCCGCGGCGGAAAGACCCCAGCCTTCGCTGGGGTGACGGAATGGCGCGATGATCCTCGGCCTCGGCTCCGACCTCTGCAACATCGAGCGGATCGCCGCTTCGCTCGCCCGCTTCGGCGCGCGCTTCGAGGCTCGCGTGTTCACCGACACCGAACGCGCCAAGGCGGACCGCCGCCCCTTCACCAAGGCTGGCACGCTCGCCAAGCGCTTCGCCGCCAAGGAGGCGTTCTCCAAGGCGGTCGGGACCGGGTTCAAGGCGGGGGTGTTCATGCGCGACATCGGCGTCGTCAACGCCGCGTCCGGCGCGCCGACGCTTGCGCTCACCGGCGGGGCCAAGGCGAGGCTTGACGCGTTGACCCCGCAAGGCCACGTCGCGCGCGTACACCTCACCATGACCGACGATCATCCCTGGGCGCAGGCCTTTGTGGTGATCGAGGCGATCCCGGACCCCAAGCCATGAAGGACGTCGCGTTGGAGCAGGCCCCGGACGTCGCCGGACCGGATGACAGCCCCAAGCGCGCGGGCACCGACTGGTGGGCGGAGGTGAAGGGCGTCTTCTGGCTGATCGTCATCGTGCTGGCGTTCCACAGCTTTGTCGCCAAGCCCTTCTACATTCCCAGCGAATCGATGCTGCCGGGCCTCAGGATCGGCGACCGGCTGGTGGTCTCCAAATGGGCGTACGGCTGGTCGTTCGTGTCGCCGACGATCCCCAATCCCGTCGCGATCGTCCGCAGCGTGGTGCTGCGCCAGCACGTCGACAGCTGGATCGTCTCGCTGCCGCAGTGGCGCGGGCGGCTGTTCGGCTCGCTGCCCGAGCGCGGCGACGTGGTGATCGTCACGCCGCCGGGCACCCGCAACGATTACATCAAGCGCGTCATCGGCCTGCCGGGCGACCGGCTCGCGGTGCGCGGCGGCGTCGTGTGGCTCAACGGCAAGCCGCTCGCGCGGGGCCCCGTTCACGAGACGCTGATCCCGGTCGACACCAACAGCCCGTGCGGCCCCGATTACGACGGCGCGCGCCGGACGATGCCCGACGGGCGGGTGATGTGCCGCTTGCCTCTGGTCACCGAGACGCTGCCGAACGGTCGTCGCTATGAGACGGTCGAACTGGGGCCGAGCGCGGGCGACGACTACGCCGAGCTCACGATTCCCGCCAACCACGTCTTCCTGATGGGCGACAATCGCGACCGTTCCGCCGACAGCCGCTTCAGCCTGGCGGAGCAGGGGCTGGGCGGCGTAGTGCCGTACGAGAATATCGGCGGGCGCGCCGAATTCGTCACCTTCAGCCTCGACGGCGACGCGACCTGGAACCCCCTGACCTGGCCCGGATCCCTGCGCGGCGGGCGCGCAGGAACCTCGCTCCATCCCGAGGAGACGCGCTGATGGCCGCCGAGCAGCCGACGACGCCGGGTCCGATCGAGCCGGGGCCGAGCCCGAACGAGGTCCGCGATCCGCTGGTCCGCGACGAAATCAAGAAGGCCAAGGTCTGGTTCGGCTTCGCGGGCCTGATCGCGCTCGGCGTGCTGCTGGTCCAGCCGCTGCTGGTGATCTTCGCCGGGCTGATCCTGGGGGTGATGTTCGACGGCGGCGTGCGGCTGCTCGGGCGGGTGACCAAGCTGGCGCGGGGCTGGCGGCTGTTGATCGTCGTGCTGGGCGTGACGCTGTTCCTGCTGGCGGTTTTCTACCTGACCGGCGTCGGCATCGTGCAGCAGGTCAACCAGCTCCGCACCACGCTGGAGGGCCAGGCGGTGCGGCTGACCACGTTCCTGACCCAGCAGGGACTGATGCCCGGCGCGTCCGACATCAGCGGCATCGCGCGCCAGGCGATGAGCTCGGTCGGGCGGTTGACGAGCTGGGTCGGCTCGGCGGTGGGCGCGCTCACCACCTTCTTCTTCATCCTGGTGCTCGGCCTGTTCTTCGCCGCCGAGCCGCGGGTCTACGAACGCGGCCTGCAGTGGATGATCCCCCAGGCGAGCCGGACCGAATTCTCGCTGACGATCGACCGGATGGGCTTCACCCTCCGGCGGCTGCTCGCGGGCAAGCTGGTCGGCATGGTGGTGGAGGGCGTGCTGACCTGGGCGGCGCTGGCGATCGGCGGCGTGCCGCTGGCGGCGCTGCTGGGCATCATCACCGGCATCCTCGCCTTCATCCCCAACATCGGCGCGTTCGTCAGCGGCGTGCTGATGGTTGCGGTGGGGTTCAGCGCGGGGGCCGAGACCGGGCTGTGGGCGATCGGCACCTATGTCGTCGTGCAGACCTTCGACGGCTATGTCGTTGCGCCGATGGTCGCCAAGAAGACGGTCGACATGCCGCCCGCGCTCACCCTCGGCGCGCAGATCCTGGCGAGCGCGCTGATGGGGCTGCTCGGCCTTGCGCTGGCCGATTCGATCGTGGCGATGATCAAGGTCGCGATGGAGCGCCGCGCGGAGCGCGAAGGCGAGCGGCGTGCTGGTCCTCGCTGATTACTGGCGGTCGTCGGCGGCCTACCGCGTCCGCATCGCGCTTGCGCTCAAGGGCGTCGAGCACCAGCGGGTTCCCGTCGATCTGGTCGCGGGCGAGCAGCGCGACGGGGCGAACCGCGCGCGCAACCCGCAAGGGCTGGTTCCGACGCTGATCGCCGACGGCGTGGCGATGACGCAAAGCCTGGCGATCATCGACTGGCTGGACACCGCCTGGCCCGAGCCCGCGCTGATCCCGCGCGATCCCGGGGCGCGCGCGCGGGTGTGGGCGCAGGCGCTGCTGATCGCGGCGGACATCCATCCGCTCAACAACCTCCGGGTGCTCCAGCGGCTCGAATCGCAGTTCGGCGCGGACCAGGGCGCCAAGGACGCATGGTACCGCCACTGGATCGACGAAGGGCTCTGCGCGCTGGAGGCGATGGCGGGGAGCGGACCGTTCCTCGGCGGCGACGCCCCCGACCTCGCCGACGTGTGCCTCGTGCCGCAGCTCTACAACGCGCGGCGGTTCGCGATGGAGGTCGATCGCTGGCCGCGCCTGGCGGCGGCGGATAGGGCGTGCGCGGCGCTGCCGGCGTTCGCCGCGGCGCATCCGGACCGCGTCAAGCCGAGCTGACCAGCGCCCACGCCCCGCGCAGATCTTCGACGAACCGCGCGAACTCGTCCTCGGCTTGGCGCTTGTCCGGCAGGCGCAGCAGATAGCTGGGGTGGACCGTGATCCACGCGGTCCCGCCCTCCTCCGGCAAGCGGATCGCCTGGCCCCGTTCGCGCCCGATCGTCACCGCGCGGCCCAGAAGCGATCGCGCCGCGGTCGCGCCCAGCGCGACCGTGACCTGCGGCTTGATCAGCATCTGCTCCTGCTCGATCCACCAGCGGCACGCCTCGATCTCGCCCGCGCCCGGCTTGGCGTGGATGCGGCGCTTGCCGCGCTGCTCGAACTTGAAATGCTTGACCGCGTTGGTGACATAGGTGCGGCTGCGGTCCACCTCCGCTACGCTGAGCGCGCGGTCGAAGAGCTGGCCCGCCGGACCGACGAAGGGACGCCCGGCAAGGTCCTCCTGATCGCCCGGCTGCTCGCC
>SXHP01000162.1 GCA_005773165.1 Sphingomonadales bacterium
AATAGCCGTCGCGTTCAGTCAGATCATTCGGATATCAGGCGAGCGCCCGGAATAGCCGGGCGCTTGGCGCACGTGAGGTTTTTGGCGAAGTGGCTGAGCAGGGCGGCAAGATCGATCCGATGCACCAATTCCTGATCGAACCCGTGTTCGGTCGCGACTGGTCGCTGTTCGGCTACAATATCGCCTTCACCAATTCCGCTCTGTGGATGGTGGTGACGCTCGTCGCTCTGTGGCTGTTCATGCTCGGCGGCATGAAGCGTCAGCTCGTGCCCGGCCGCTGGCAGGCCGCGGTGGAGGGCTTCACCGGCTTCATCTCCTCCATGCTGACCTCGAACATAGGGCCGCAGGGCAAGCGTTTCGTCCCCTACGTCTTCTCGCTGTTCATGTTCATCCTGTTCGCCAACATTCTGGGATTGCTGCCCTTCGGCATCGTCCCCGGGGTCCATCCGTTCACGGTGACCAGCCATCTGACGGTGACGGGCGTGCTCGCGCTGATCTCGTTCGCGATCGTGCTGATCGTCGGCTTCGGCAAGCACGGCTTTCACTTCTTCTCGCTGTTCGTGCCGCACGGCACGCCGGTCGTGATGATCCCGCTGATCTTCGTGGTCGAGCTGATGAGCTTTCTCGTCCGCCCGTTCAGCCTCGGCCTGCGTCTCTTCGTCGCGATGACCGCGGGTCATATCCTGCTGAAGGTGCTCGCGGGCTTCGTGATCAACGGCGTCGCCCTCGGCGGCGTGCTCGGCCTCGGCCTGGTGTCGCTGCCCAGCCTCGTGCTGATGATCGGCATCACGCTGCTGGAGCTGCTCGTCGCGGGCATCCAGGCCTATGTCTTCGCGCTGCTGACCTCGGTCTATCTCAACGACGCGGTCAACCTGCACTAAACGCGTTTCGCCTCTCCTTAGCCTATCCTTCCAACCTTTCTGACTGGAGTTACAAGAACATGGACGCAGAAGCAGCACGGATGCTCGGCGCCGGCCTGGCCGCGATCGGCATGGGTCTCGCCGCATTGGGCGTGGGCAACGTCTTCGCGCAGTTCCTCGCGGGCGCGCTGCGCAACCCCGGCGCGGCGGACAGCCAGCAGGGCCGTCTGTTCATCGGCTTCGCGGCCGCCGAGCTCCTCGGCCTGCTCGCGTTCGTGACGATGATCATCCTCGTTTTCGTGGCGTAAGCCTGTCGGCCGGGAGCTTGCTCCCGGCCGTTTATTGGGACGTCCGATGCCTCAGCTTTCCCAGGTCGCCGCGACCTACGCCTCGCAGATCTTCTGGCTGCTGGTCACGTTCGGCCTCGTCTATTTCGTGATCGGCAAGGCGATGGTGCCCCGCATCGTCGCCACCGTCGACGCGCGCGACGCGCGCATCGCGAGCGACCTCGCCGCGGCGGAGGCGGCGCGCGCCGCCGCCGATCGGACGGAGGAGGCGTGGACCGCCGAGATGGACGCCGCCCGCGCCGCCGCGCAGGCGGAAACCGCCAAGGCGAAGGCCGGGGCGGCCAATTCCTTCGCCGCGCAGATCAAGGCGGCGGACGTCGCGCTCCACGAGCGCGTCGCGCATCACGACGTCGCGATCGGCAACGCCAAGGCGGAAGCCTTGGCCAACCTCCAGCTGGTGGCCGCGGAAGCCGCGCAGGAGCTGGTCGCCAAATTGTCCGGCCGTCAGGTCGCGATCGACACCGCTTCGGAAGCGGTCCGCAGGGTGACGGCGCATGGCTGACGGTAGCGCGGCGGTCGCCGCCAATCTCAACGACGCGGTCACCTCGCAGCCGCTCACCGAGCGCCCGGTGCGCGAGGCCGACGGCGTCCACGGCTCCACCACCGCCCCCGGCGGCGCGCACGAGGCGGCGAGCCCGACCGCGCTCGGGCTCGACTCGACCGGCTGGGTCGCGGTCGCGGCGCTGCTGGTCGTGCTGCTCTTCCTTTGGAAAAAGGTGCCTGCGACGATCGGCCGCATGCTCGACGGGCGCATCGACGCGATCCGCTCGCAGCTCGACGAGGCGTCCAAGCTTCGCGCGGAGGCCGAAGCGATCCGCGCCGAGTACGAAGCCAAGGCGAAGTCGGCGCATGCCGACGCGGAGGCGATGCGCGCCCATGCGCATCAGGAGGCGATCGACATCGTCGCCAAGGCCAAGGCCGACGCCGAAGCCCTGATGGACCGCCGCGCCCGCATGGCCGAGGACAAGATCGCCGCCGCCGAACGCACCGCGATCGCGGAGGTCCGCGCCCGGGCGGCGGACGCCGCGGCCAAGGCGGCGGGACTGCTGATCGCCGAGCACCACGACGCGGCGGCCGACCGCGCGATGACCGACCGCGCGATCGCCGGGCTGGGCCGGCTTAACTAAAAGAAGAAAGAAGAAGACCCTCACCCACCCCTCGCCCGCAGGCGGGAGAGGGCTAAGAGGGGTGCCGCCCTTCTTCCCTCGCCCGCTTGCGGGAGAGGGAGGGGCCCGCTCGCGCAGCGAGTGGGAGGGTGAGGGGTGGCCGCGAAGCGGACGCTTGGCGCACCGCGCCAACCCT
>SXHP01000163.1 GCA_005773165.1 Sphingomonadales bacterium
GCCCTTGGACCGGCCGGTCGTGCCCGACGTGTAAAGGATCGCCGCGGCATCGTCCTGGGCGACCTCAACCGTCGGCAGCGCTTCCGCGGCCTTCGCCCAGGGCGCCGCGTCGAGCCCGCCCGCGATCGTCACCCGCGCGGCGTCGAACGCAACCGACTCGGCCGGCAGGCCCGGGCTCGCCGCAAGCAGCGACGGTTCGGCGTCGGAGAGGAAGTAGGCGAGCTCCGCCTCCTGATACGCCGTGTTGAGCGGAATGAACACGACGCCCGCCCGCAGGCACGCGAGGTACAGGATGACGGCGGCGGGGGACTTGTGAACTTGGACCAGCGCGCGGTCGCCCGGTTGCACCCCGGTCGATCGCAGCCACGCGGCGGCGCGGCCGGTCTCCGCCAGCATCGCGCCATAGGTCAGCAGCGTGTCGCCCGCGGCCACGAGAAAGGGCCGGTCCGCATGCGCGGTCGCAGCGGCTTCGAAGAGGGCGAAGACGTTCGCGTTCGACTGGGTCATGCTCGGCGGACTCCGCTAGAACTGAATAGTGAGGCGGCTCGCCTGAATCGGCGTCACGAAGTCACGGACAAAGGCCTTGTGCCTCAGGTCCGCCTGATAGGCATCCCAGCCCGCCCGATCGTCGAAGCTCGCGACCAGAGCATAGTCGCCGTTCCCCTCGCGAAACCGCAGGTCGGGGCCGTGGCTGATCGGCACCGCCAGTACCGCGGCGAGGGCGTCCAGCGCCTCTCCTAGCTGCGCCACTTGCTCCGCCGTTGTTCCGGGTCTCCAAGTGAAGATTACCACGTGCGTGACCATCTCGACCCCTCCATACCTCTGAATGAGAGTTATCTCATTATGAGAAGGTCGTCAACGTATTGCTCGTGTGCAAAGAAGCGATTAGCTGTTCGCCGATGGAGCAACGATCACCCCGTTCGTCATCGAACAACGCCAAGCGCGAGCGAACCCGTGCGCGCCTGACCGACGCCGCGCTGCGGCTGATGTCGGAACGCGGAATCAACGCCACCTCGGTCAGCGAGATCGCGGCGGAGGCGGAGCTCGCGAACGGCACCTTCTACCTCTATTTTCGCGACAAGGCGGAGATCGTCGCGGCGGTTTGCCAGGCGGTGACCCGCGCGATGCACGACGACATGAGCAGCACCCGGTTGTCGCTGGAGGACGGCGCGGCGCGGGTCGCGTTCGGGACCCAGCAGTTCATCGAGATCGCCGCGGCCGAGCCGGTGTGGGGCCGCCTGCTGATGTCGGCCTTCACCGAGTTCGGCGCATTCAAGGAGGACGTCGCGCATTACATGCGGCTCGACGTCGCGCTCGGGATCGAACAGGGCCGGTTCTCCGAGCCGCTCGACGAATTCGTCATCGACGCGCATCTCGCGATCCTGCGCGCAGGCGTAAGCGCCAGGCTCGCCGGCGGTGGCCCCGACGTCGCCGCCCGCGCGGCGGAGTATCAGCTCCGCATCCTCGGCATGAGCGTCGCCGAAGCGCGGCGCATCCGCGCCGCCAACGAGCGAAAGGCCGCCTCCTCCGACAGATGACGCGCGGCGGAGCACGTGTCCCCGCCGCCTACCGGCTCGGCACGATCGGCAACTGCACCCAGCTCGGATGATCGGGTCCGGTGTAGAGCGTGTTGCGCGCGCCGTCGTGGATCGCCGCATCATAAGCGTGGCGCGTGCCGTGATCGAAGCCGTCGAACGGCTGCACGTCCAGACGGATGCGATGGCCTTTGCGGATCAGCGCGGTGTTGGGGATGATCTCCACGTCGACAGGCACGATCTCGCCGGGCGCGAGCGGCGCGTGGTCCGCCTTCAGATGCGTATGCTTCACCGTGTACGCGGTCGAGCGCGCCTTGTCGCGCTTGCGGTGCGAGACCTTGAGCCACCCCTTCGCCAGCGGATAATTCCTGACCGGCAGATTCATGGTCGTCGGACCGGTGTAGTTCACCTCCCGCCCTTGTTCGTCGATGATCCGCAATCCGAGGAACAGGTCCATGTCCTCGGCCGTGGACGACACCCACAGCCGCGCCATGGCGTAGCCCGCGAACACCATGTCTTGGGCGACGGGATTGCTGATGAAGGACACGCCGCTGGTCCAGGCGAGCGCGGCCGAGGGCGGCTTCACCGCCGTCATCGCCGGCGGCGGCCCCGCGCGCGCTTCAGCAGGAACCTCCGCGGAATAGTCGATCAGCCGCTCGGACGTGGGCTCGTCCCGCGAGAGGCGCAGGAAATCGTTGCGGAACGCGTCGCCGCTCCACTCCGCGGGCGACGCATCGAGGTGCCAGCGGGTATAGGCCGTCCGCGCGACCGGCCACTCGCTCTCCTCCTGTATATAGGAAGCGCCGTTGCCGGTGCGGATCTCGAGCCGGACCGGTGGCCGGTCCATGATCCCGTTGTCATGGCCTTTCAACCAATGGTCGAAGAACGCCATGTAATCGGCGACCGAGTCCCTGCTGTACGAGCGGGTGAACCAGTCCTCGATGAAGTCGATCTTCTTGTGGGCGGTCGGCGTGACCAGATAGGCTTCGCTGCTGCCGAGCTGGTGGAAATGCGCGGGGTGCGTCGTGCACGCGACCGACCAGAGCGGCACGTCCACCCCGCTCATGTCGGGGCTCATGAATACCTGTGCGGCCGGCCCGAAGATCGCTTGCGGGTCCGAATCCTTGAACGGCGCGGCTTGTGCGACCGACATGAAGTCCACCGCGTCGGGCTCGCCGCAGACCGCGGGCAGCACGCCGCCCTTGTACCAGAAGCCGAAGAACTCCTCGTTGAGGATGCCGCCGGTGTAGACCACCTCCTCGTACATATCGACGTCGGTGCCGATCGCGACCATCGCCTTCAGGTGCTTGGGCTTGAGGCTCGCGGCCTGGTGCTGGGTCATCGCGTAATAGGACATGCCCCAAAGCCCCACCGCGCCATTGGACCAGGGCTGCTCGCCCGCCCAGTCGATCGCGTCACGATACGCCTCGGCGGTGCTGCGGCCCCACACCGCCAGCTTGCCCGGATTGCGCCCGGTCCCCGGCCCGTCGACGCGGACCACCGCATAATCCTGCGGCACCCATTCCGCCGTGTTCACAGTTTCGTGGTTCTCGTAAATCAGCCCGTCCGGGTTGCCTTGGAAGTAGCGCTCCTCCTCCTGCTCGTGCGCCTCGGCATCGGCCTTGCCGCAGATCGAGTGATGGTGAAACGCGCGGCCATAGACGCCGCAGTTCATCACCACGGGAAACCGCCCCTCCTTCGCTGGACGAAAAACGTCGGCGTAGACGTAGGAGCCGTTCGCGAGCGGAACCTTCACGTCGCGATAGCGAAGGATGCCGAGGATATGACGCCGCACCTCGTTGCGCGCCGCCGCTGCCGAGCAGAGCGTGCGCGGCGTGCGGTCGGTGAACACCCCGGCCGCGCTGAGCGCCGCCAGCACGCCCGCTACGAGCGGGTCCTGCTCAAAATCGCGGACATTATCCGGCTGGGGTCCGGCGAATGCGACGTCGTGGCGGAAGTCGAGCGCGCAGTCGCCGATCACCTCGTGCGCCTCCGGAGGGATGTCGATCCCGCCGTCGAGATTGCCGTCCCGGTCGAGACTGCAGACGAATCGCGCGATGTTGGTCAGCCCGGGATCGAGCAGCCGGTCGATCCGGCCGTCCACCCGGCTGGCGAGATGCGCCAGGGTGACGCGCGCCGCGCCCAAGGCATAGCCGATCGGCGTTCCGCCAACGAGAAAGACGACCCGCTCGCCCGAGCGGTAGCGGAACGAGCCCCGCGCGTCGGTCAGCCCGCTGCAGCTCGGAGTCTCGTACTTGAGGCCGGCAACAGGACCGGCGAGAACGCCTTCGAGGATCATCGGCGAATCCTAATCCTGCCGCGCGGTGACGGCCATGAACGGGTGGGGATCGGAGTAGAACGGCCGAATCTCGCAAATGCGGTCGCCCTCAAACCGCACGAGTTCGGCGACTTGCGGAGGCGGCCCGTCGTGGCCTCTCAAGAAGAATTCGACGATCTCGACCGCATGATCGCTGCCAAAGGAAGTCGCGACGGGCTTGATGGCGACGACCGCCGCCATCTCGCGGACCTTTGGGATCAGCTCGAGGAAGGCGTCCTTGCCCCGATACACACCGCCGAACGGCATGAACGCCGGGACAGTGATGACGAAGTCGTCGGTCAGCAGTTCGCGCGCCTCGGCATGGTTGCCGAGCGCGTTCAGCGCGTAATGGCGCTTGAGCAGGTCAGCCTGTTCATCTTGCGTCATGGCTGGGGTCGCTCCCTCGCTACGGTGCCGGGTCAGGCGCGCACCTCTTTTTCGAGAAGCGGCGTGCCGTCGAAGCCCGCCACCTTGCGGAGCGTCGGGTCGGTGCCGTCGCGCTTTCCGACCGACGCGTCGGGATGGTCGTCGAACCAGCCTTCGGTCGGGTAGCGATACATCCAGTCGACCGCGAGCCGGCGGCGCGCGATCAGCCACTTGCCGTCGCGCCGATCGAACCGGTCGATGTAGCGCGCCCAGAGCTTCACCGTCTGGTTCTTCCAATGGTGCCGCTCGGAACCCTGATGGTCGGCCTGGAGGTACGTCTCGACATACGCGGTGTCGGGACCGTCGAACTCGATCATGCTGTTGCCGAGGAAGTGCATGGTTCGATGAAAGCGCGGCATCTCCGCAGTCAGGAACTCGAAAAAGCCCTCCACCGTGCCGATGTGCAGGCTTTCCGGAAAGTCGATCCAGGCGTCGTCGTGGAATGCGCCGCGCACCAGGCTCATGTCGACGCGGTCGAGACCGCGGCAATAGCGCAGCAGCACATCGTGGATCTGCGCACGCGCGCTCAATTCTTCCAGGGTCACAGGCCCTCTCCCATCCATGTTTCGGCTGACACTAGGTCACCAGATATGTTGCGTCAACACCGGTCCGTGCGCGCCAGGAACGCGGCATGTTCACGGCGCGCGAATGCCTCGAAGCTGGTAGGCTCGCGGCCGAGCAGCCAGGCGAGGACGTTCGGATTGCCTAGGAAGTCGTGCGCGCTGTACCGCCTCGAGATCGCGCCCGCGAGCTTCAGCGTGTAGCGGAGCAGGTCGGGATCGGCGTCCCCCAACCGCGCGCGCGTGAACGCCTCCACGTCGATCCGTTCGACCGCGATCTCGCGCCCCGTCACCCGCGACAGCACGCGCCCGATGTCGTGCGCGGTGAAGCGGCCGGGCCCGACCAATTCGTAGGTCGCGGCCGCATGCCGCCCGGGGTCGCCGAGCACCAGCGCGGCGACGTCGGTGACGTCTTCCAGGTCGACCATCGACTGCTTGCGATCGAGCGACCAGGACAAGCGGAACACGCCGTCCGCGAACACCGGCTGCAAACGGGGCGGCATCATGTAATTGGCGGGCTGAAGGATGGTGAACTCAAGGCTCGAGGACAGCAGATGCTCCTCGATGTCGCGCTTGATCTCGTGCTGGATCAAGTCGGTGGTGATCGCGTGGAGCACCGAGCTGAACACGAAATGCGTGACGCCCGCGACGCGCGCTGCGTCCACCATCGCGAATCCGATCGCGCGTTCGGCGGGGTGGAGCGTCGGCCCGATATGGTAGACGCTTCGTACGCCCTCCATCGCCCGGGCGACGAAGTCCGAGTCGGCGAGATCGCCCGCCATCGCCTCCGTGACGCCGAGCGCGCGCAACCGGTCGGCCGAGGCCTGGCTTCGCACGCAGGCGCGGACCCGATGGCCAGCCGCCAGCAGCTTCGGGATCAGGCGGCTTCCCTGGTTGCCGTTGGCTGATGTGACGAGGATCATCGCGCGGCTCGCTCAGCCGACGCGTTCGAGCACATTGGCCGAGGTGACCTTGGTCTCGACCCCGCACAATTGCCGCCCGTAATTCTCCATGCATGTCTGGATATTGTGGACCGCGTGCATGCTGCCCGCGCGGCAGTTGCGCGCGACGAGCTGGAGCGGCTGCTTCTTGGCGATGCCCGACGCGCCCGACGCCTTGAACAGCGCCTCCACCGCGGTCGCGCATGTGTCCCAGATAAAGCCGGCGTCGGCATGGTAGCGGACGATTTCCGCGGGCGTGACGTCCTCGCCCAGTTCGTGGAGCCGGTCGAGGTCGTCCAGCGCCGCTTCGGCGATCCGCCTCGCCGCCTTGATCTGCATCGTCACGTAGCCGACGTTGAGATGAGTGACCGGCGCGTCCTGCTGGCGCGGGTAAGGCGAATAAGCGATCGCCTTCTTGCCGATGCCGTCCAGGAACAGCTCCAGCGCATGCTCCGCCATCCCCAGCGCGTTGCCGCAGCCGACGATGATGGAGCGGCCGAGCCCACCGGGCCGCAGCCCCAGACCGCGCTCCTTCAAGCCCGCG
Organism: Sphingomonadales bacterium; assembly: GCA_005773165.1. Classification (GTDB taxonomy): domain Bacteria; phylum Pseudomonadota; class Alphaproteobacteria; order Sphingomonadales; family Sphingomonadaceae; genus Sphingomonas. The sequence continues at coordinate 6,324 of SXHP01000163.1, forward strand.
AGCCGCTCCAGGAGCATCTGCGGCGTGCTGAACCGATCGTCGGAAACGAACAGCTCCTCCGCCACCACGATCGTCCCGCTGCCGGTCGCCGCCAGCCCCATCGCGTCCCAATCGTCGCGCAGCTCATATTGCTCGCGCGGCAGCAGCACCATGCCGACCTTGGTGTCGTCCGTGTCGTCGTAGAAGGCCGCGAGATAGGCGTGACTGGCGTGGACGCTGCCTGTCGCGAACGGCCATGCGCCCTTGACCATCCAGCCGCCCTCGACCCGCCGGGCGACGCCCGACAGGCGACGCGTGCTGCCGCCGACCGCGCAGGTCCGGTTGCCCGTCCAGGGCGCATCGAATACCGGCGCGACGACCTCGTCCGCGAAGGCCGCGCTCCACAGATTGCCGCCGGTCGACGCCCACAGAGTCCAGGCGGTCGCCCCGCAGCCCCGGCCTAGCGCTTCATAGATGCGGAACAGGTCGCGTGCGGAGAAGTCCGCTCCCCCGAAGCGCGGCGGCACCGCCAGATCGTACGCTCCGGTGGCGTCGAGCCGCTCTACCGTCTCTTGCGGAATGCGGCGCTGACGTTCCGCCTCCCCCTGCATCGACCGCAGCCAGGGACGCAGCTCAGTGATCCGGCGCACGATCGAATCGGGGTCCGGCAAGTTTGAAGAGGCCGCTTCGGCGTCGCTCCGCGCGAGCGCCAGGTTGACATGCTTGCTCATCCGCCACCTTTCTAAAACGTGCTTCGGCGCCGCAGCTGCCGATGGCCGTTGCCATGGTCGTACACGGCTGCTAGATTTAGTTCAAGAGACTTGGTGTCTTTATGATTAAGTGTAAAGCCGCTCATGCCGAAGGGACCGCCCATGCTGAAAGATCAACCCGTTCTCGTCCCCGCCTTCCCCTATGACGAGAGCATGGAGGAAGGCCTGTTCAGTCGGTTCGAGCCCGGCACGCGGGTCCTTCCCGCAGGCTTTCAGACAGGGCCGCGCTTTCGCCCCACGCCCGTGGACATCGTGTTCGACAAGGACGTTCCCGTCACGCTGCGCGACGGCGTGACCATCCGCGTCGACGCCTTTCGCCCGGCCGGGACGGAGAAGGTTCCGGTGATCGTCGCGTGGAGCCCTTACGGCAAGAGCCGCGGCGGAACGTCGCGCTACATCGACCTGTTCGATCTGCTGGGTGTCGACAACGGTTTGCTGTCCGGTCTCCAAAAGTTCGAAGGTCCTGACCCCGCCTTCTGGTGCGCGCAGGGCTATGCGGTGTGCAATCCCGACCCGCGCGGCACCTATGACTGCGAGGGCGATGCGCGCTGGTGGAGCCGTCAGGAGGGCCAGGACTATCATGACCTGATCGAGTGGCTCGGGGTCCGCGACTGGTGCAACGGCAAGGTCGGAACCACCGGCAATTCCTATCTCGCCATCTCGCAATGGTTCGCCGCCGCCGAGCAGCCGCCCCACCTTGCGGCGATCGCGCCCTGGGAAGGGCTGAGCGACGTCTACCGCGACTTCGTCGCGCGCGGGGGCGTCCCCGACCTCGCCTTTTCGCGGCAGCTCGCGACCAATTTCACCGGGAATAACGGCCGGGAGGATCTCGTAGCGGAGTTCGAGCGCCATCCGCTGCTGGACGGGTTCTGGCAGTCCAAGGCGGCCGCTCTCGAAAACATCACCGTTCCGGCCTATGTCGTCGCAAGCTACGGCAACACGATCCACACGCCCGGGACGTTCCGTGGCTGGCGCAGCATGTCTTCCAAGCAGAAATGGCTGCGCATCCACAACACGATGGAATGGCCGGACTATTACGAAGAGGCGCGCCGGAACGATCTGCTTCGCTTCTTTGATCGCTTCCTGAAGGACGTCGACAACGGCTGGGAGGATACGCCTCGCGTCCGCTATTCGGTGCTCGACCTGCAAGGCGGCGACCGTGTAGACGTGACGGCAAGCGCATTTCCGCCCGAGAACTTCACCCTCCTTCGATACAATCTGGACGCCGCATCCGACGCCCTGAGCGTCGACGAGCCCGCGGCTGCGGCGACGGCGAGCTACGACGCCGAATCGCCGGACGGACGCGCCGCCTTCACGCTGCGGGTCGACCGGCCGACCGAGTTCGTCGGCTATCCCCGACTCAGTCTGTGCGTCGAGGCGGACGGAGCGGACGACATGGACCTGTTCGTCATCCTTCAGAAGCTGAACGCCGACGGCGAACCGCTCGAACAGTTCAACATCGCCAATCACGGACCCAAGATGCAGGCGCTGACCAGGGACGGCGCATCGATCCTAAAGTACAAGGGATCGAACGGCCGCCTGCGCGTATCCATGCGGCATCTCGACGAGCGCCTGTCGACGGAGGCGGTGCCGGTGCACAGCTTCGACCGGGTGGAGAAGCTCGCGCCCGGCGAGATCGTCCGCGTGGACATCGACATGTTTCCGGTCGGGCTGGCGCTCGACACGGGCGAGCAGTTGCGCGTCGTCGTCAGCGGTCATCATCCCTGGGGAGGCGCGATGCCGGGAATGGCGAATGTCGAACCCGCCAACGTCGGACGGCACGTCATCCACACGGGCGGCGCGCACGGCTCCTTCCTCCAGCTGCCGGTCAAGGCGTGATGCGACGCGCTTCGGCGCTGTCGAGCACCGAGGAGATCATCGACGAGGCGCGTAACGGGCGCATGTTCATCCTAGTCGACGACGAGGATCGGGAGAATGAGGGCGATCTGATCGTCCCGGCGCAGATGGCGACGCCGGAGAAGATCAACTTCATGGCCACGCACGGCCGTGGGCTGATCTGCCTTGCGCTGACCAGACAGCGGGTGGATCAGCTCGGGCTCGACCTGATGTCGTCGGACAACCGCTCGCGCCACGAAACGGCGTTCACCACCTCGATCGAGGCGCGCGACGGGGTGACGACGGGCATCTCGGCGGCCGATCGGGCGCGAACGGTTTCCGTGGCGATCGATGCGGCCAAGGGCGCGGAGCATCTGGTCACGCCCGGCCACATGTTTCCCCTGGTCGCGCGGCCCGGCGGCGTGCTGGTCCGCGCGGGCCATACGGAAGCCGCGGTCGACATCGCTCGATGCTGGATCGACGGCGTCGAGCAGTAA